>NZ_JARVII010000020.1:0-51072 GCF_029813755.1 Ottowia cancrivicina
CATGAGAAAAGCATCAACAAGCACGGATGGAAGGGGTTTGGGTATATTGTTATTGATCCGGAGACGGGGGCCGGGGCTTATTTGATTGAGGGGAGCGGAAATGGTGGAGAACAGATAGATGCTGCAATTGCTAAGGCATTGAATATTAATCAGCTTGCTCCAGACAGAATCAAACAATCAATAATGACTTATAATTTAGGCATGCTTAATCGTGTATTAAGTATGGTTGAACATGCCGCCCTCACGGTTAGTGCTTGGCTGAAATGCAATAGCGAGCTGATTATCAATATACTTGTGCTAGCAATTATCTTGGCGCTAATTGTTGCTGTGATACGAAATGCCCCAGCCCTTGCTCCTGCTGCAGTTATAGTAGTTGCACTGACATCAAAGCCAGCCATGGCTGCCAGTTCTAGGACAAGTTGTTTTATAGATTGCACAAAAGCAACGCCTCAAATCCTAAAGATTACCATGCCAGAACCGATATTGGGCAGAGAGCATGAATTCAAGGCTGAATATGGAGCCACTCCTGTTAGCAGATTCGATATATGCAGCTGCAAGGATGGAGGCATCGTGATATGGGAGGTGCAAAAATGTGGCAGCATTCCCGTTGGAGCAATACCAATAATAACAGATTTCAGGTGCAAATAAATGTCGTTTGAATGTGAGATATTGTGTGGCGCCTTTGATTTTGACGAAGGTGCCTTTCTGAAAAGTCAAGCAGTTTCCATGAGAGATTTTTCTATTGAAAAAGGGAGAATTTATAGATGGGCCAATGGCAGAGTTCCGCTCGAGAAGCCCGAATATCATAAAATAAAGTTTAAAAAACTAAGACACAAGACAACTAATGAGTCTACCGAGAAACAAATCGTTTACATGTATCAGAATTTCATATTGTCTCAAACAGCAATCCAAGATTATATTGACAGGCATGCAGCAACAATAGATCTATTTTTCAAATGTTCAAAGGGAGATCTGTTTAGAAAATTCTTGATTGTTCAGGAGGCGGATGAACCAGCAGGTTTCTTTCTTAATGCAGCCATAATAGAGAGATTGGCCAGTTGCGGCTTATCTGTCGACATCGCTCTAAATCCTTCTCCCAATGCATGAATTAATATCCACAGGAAGCGAGTCAGTATTGCAATAATTTTGGAGGCACAACATTTAATACCCTGCCTGGAGAAGTTATTAAAGGAGAAATTGGTGTCGGTGCAACCATTGCACAAGCTGAACAAGGTATGGGAAGATTACTGGCGAGAGCGGCAGTAGCGCCTTGGATTCCAAACAAGTTTTTACCTGGCCTAGCATCAATGAGTGCTCAGACATTGTCCAAGTTGCAACAATTACGTCCTTATGGAGTGAGTAAGATCGGAAATATCGATGCGGTTTCGTCGCAACAAATGTATAAAAAGACATGCTTTCGCATTGATGTCGATAATCTTTATGGAACGAATTTCAAGCAACAATCATGTCTAAACATACTACTCAGATTGAGAAAATAAAAAGGCTGCATGGAAAAAGAAAGGAGCAGGCTATATTTTATCTATGGGAGCATCTGCGGGATGAACCTCTTGATAGCAACGACATTTCATACATAAGAAATAATATTTTATCATTGTATCCGAGCCTAAATTTTGACCAAAAACACGCTGCTCTCCAGGTTTTATTAAGACTTCATTGCGCTGACAGCGTTGTTGAAAGTTTGGTTTTTGATTATTTAGGTCAAGTCTATGAAAAATATACTGGAATAGCTTTTCTTATGTCAAACTATCTTTACGTTATGAATGGTTTTAGACAAGAAAATGGGACTATTGATATTGGCCCCTGGGAACTGGACAAAACTTTTGCGAAAGTGCGTAAAAGGCTGAAAGAAGGCAATTCACCTTATCTTTGAAATATTGCCGCCTTGCCACTCAAAGAAGGTTTGCCTGCTGATGACTTCAATCATGCCACCATGAACAGCAGTGCGAGAAAAAGGCTTCGCCTCATTTCGTTGCGGGAGAATGATCCCGCAATCAAGGCCGGATTCACCAAGACTGTCAATGCTGCATCGCCAGCCTCTTGCAGCATCAAAAGCAAGAGCAAATTCAGCCCTATCAAAAATCTATTTGCCGCAGTAAGTACGGGGACTTCATGCTATCAATCAAGGAGCAAATCAGGCTGCTTCTTTGAACCTTGTTTACCTTGCGCCTGTTACGCGTCCGGCATGCTGGATTCAACAGTGCCTGGTGTAATTCAACATGGTTTAGCCAGTTTGAGTATTGTTAAATTTATTCTGCTATTGGGCGTGCAATGATCTTCCACTTGCAGCTTCCATATGGATTCATGTTATTTCATGATTCCATGGAGATTCCATTCGTCCGTTTTTAAATGGCGGGGGGTGATTGTTGCGGACAATTTGCTTGCTTATTATGAATGCGGGTTGGGTTTCGTGCGGCAGAGAGAAAACTTGTTTTCCTGTGCCGTTCGCCAGTTTTATCTGCTGCATAGCTGCTTCCAGCGGTCGTGAATAAAATCAGGAAGATGCGTAATTCAATGAATGGATCGCATATCAAGACAACTAAGACCCCGGGAAAAGCCCGCCGCGCAGCAGCATGGCTGTGCGCTGCGCTTATGGGCTGTGAGTTGGTTCACCAAGGCATGCGCGAAACCAGGTGAGGGCGCCGGGGCCGTTGGCAAGGCCTGTTTTCAGAAAATGAATGGCCCGTGTGGTCTGGTAGGGTTAGAGGTTGCGGTTATCGTTTTAGGCATGAATGGGAGCGATGCCGCTTGGCCAGGCGCTTTCGTCTGAGACTGTTTTTTCAGGAGATGTCATGAGCAGTATTTCCCTTGTATCTGGTCCTGCGGCGGCGCCCGTGTCGCGCAACCGCCTGTTGCTGACTTCCGGCCTGGGCTGGATGTTTGACGCGCTGGACGTGGGGCTGCTGGCCTTTGTGCTGGCTGCCTTGCAGGCTGCCTGGGGGCTGAGCCGCGCGGAGATGGGCTGGCTGGGCGCGGTCAATTCCATAGGCATGGCCGTGGGCGCGGTGGCGTTCGGGCTGATGGCTGACCGCGTGGGGCGCAAGCGCGTGTTCATCGCCACGCTGCTGCTGTTTGCTGCGGCCAGCGGCTTGTCGGCGCTATGCGTGTCGCTGGCGGCGCTGATGGCGTTGCGCTTTTTCATTGGCATGGGGCTGGGCGGCGAGTTGCCGGTGGCAGCCACTTATGTGGCCGAGCGTGTGCCTGCCCATGAGCGCGGCCGCGTGGTGGTTTTGCTGGAAAGCTTCTGGGCCGCAGGCTGGCTGCTGGCGGCGCTGATCGCCTATTTCGTGATGCCCCTGTTCGCGGCTGACATGGGCTGGCGCGTGGCCTTGCTGCTGGGGGCGCTGCCTGCTTTTTATGCGCTGTACCTGCGCCGCAAGCTGCCAGCGGACGCGCCAGCTGGCGCCGCCCAGCGCTTGCCGTGGCTGCGGCGCTTGGCGGCCTTGTGGTCGGCGCCGCATCGCCGCGCCACGCTCATGCTGTGGGTGCTGTGGTTCACGGTGGTGCTGTCGTACTACGGCATGTTCCTGTGGCTGCCCAGCGTGATGGTGAGCAAGGGTTTTGAGCTCATTCAGAGCTTTGAATACGTGTTGCTGATGACGCTGGCGCAGTTGCCAGGCTATTTCAGCGCGGCCTGGCTGATTGAGCGCATGGGCCGCAAGTTCGTGCTGGTGGGCTACCTGATGGGCACAGCGGGCAGCGCCTGGGCTTTTGGCAACGCTGGCTACGATGCGACGCTGCTGTTTTCAGGCGCGATGCTGTCTTTCTTCAACCTGGGCGCGTGGGGCGCTTTGTATGCCTACACGCCTGAGAACTATCCCGCCGCCATTCGCGCCAGCGGCGCAGGCGCAGCGGCAGCCGTTGGCCGCATGGGCGGCGTGCTGGGGCCGCTGGCCATTCCCGTGCTGGGCGGCTGGGGCTGGAGCACAAGCGCCATCTTCACGTTCTTCGCCCTCACCATTGCCACCGGCGCGCTGGCCGTGGCTTTTCTGGGGCGTGAGACGCAGGGGCTGACGCTGGATGCGCCTGAAGGCCAGCAGCCCTGAGAGCCAGTCCCCAAAATCATCCCGGAAGCCTGACCATGCGCCGAATGCAAGCGATCTTCACGAATGCTTCGGCTGAAGAGGGCCGTGACCTCGTAGCCCTGGCTCAGTCTTCTCGATTGACTCAGCCAAGCAAAGGCTCTCTCCTCAATTCAGCGTTTGAGCAATACCTTGAAGATGTGTTGCTGGCAGCGCTTGATCTCCTGCATGTTCCATCCGAACATGCTCTCAGAACCGCCCCAGCGCCTGCATCTTCCAGGCCAGCCAGAGCTTGCGCAGGGGCGTGAGGCTGATGCGCTGGTGCAGCACCTGGAAGTTTTCGGCCTGCACTTCATCCAGCAAGGTGCGGTAGATGCTGGCCATCATCAGGCCGGGCTTTTGGGCGCGGCGGTCGGCGTCGGGCAGCAGGGCCAGGGCCTCGTCGTAGCAGCGGCGGGCGCGGTCGGCCTGAAATTGCATGAGCGCCACAAAACGCGGCGAGTGCGCGCGGTTGGTGATTTCGTGCGCTTTCACATCGAACTGCTGAAGCTCATTGATGGGCAGGTAGATGCGGCCGCGCATGGCGTCGTCGCCCACGTCGCGGATGATGTTGGTCAGTTGCAGCGCCAGGCCCAGCTTGTGCGCGTAGGCGGTGGTGGCCTCTTGCGTCTGGCCGAAGATGCGGGCGGCCACTTCGCCCACCACCCCCGCCACCAGGTGGCAGTAGCGCTCCAGCGCCGGAAAGTCCAGATAGCGCGTTTGCGTCAAATCCATCTCGCAGCCTTCGATCACGGCCAGCAGGTGGCGGCTTTCGATGCCGTAGGCGGCGGCGTGGGGCATGAGCGCCTGCATGGCCGGGTGCGTGGCCTGGCCCGCGAAGGCGCGCGCCACTTCGCCGCGCCACCAGGCCAGCTTGCTGGCGGCCACGCCCGCGTCGCTGACTTCATCCACCACGTCATCGACTTCGCGGCAGAAGGCGTAGAACGCGGTGATGGCCGCACGCCGGGGCGGCGGCAGAAACAAAAAGGCGTAATAGAAGCTGCTGCCAGAGGCGGCGGCCTTTTGCTGAACGTACTCTTGCGGGGTGCTCATGGGCGGCGGCTCGTGGGAAGGGGCGGATTCTTGCATTCGGCGCCAGTCCTTTTGGCGAAGGCGGTTTTCCGCTCGCTACACTGGCTGGCTTGCCGGGTGGGCAGCCAGCGCGGGCGTTCGCGCTGGCGCAGGCCTGCCTGGCGAGATTCCCAGAGACAAGGCCGCCCCAGCATGCAAGACTCGCAAACGCCTGAAAACCGCCCGCGTTCCCCCGCGCCTTTTCCGGCGTCTCCGCCAGCGCCCAGCCCGGCGCCTGCCGCACCAGCGGGCGTGCGCCGCCTGCGCAAGGGCATCTACATCGTGCCCAACTCCATCACGCTGGCGGCGCTGTTTTGCGGCTTTTACGCCATCGTCATGGCCATCAACGGACGCTTTGACTACGCCACCACCAGCATCTTCGCCGCCATGATTCTGGACGGCATGGATGGGCGCGCCGCCCGCATGATGCACGCGCAAAGCGCCTTTGGCGAGCAAATGGATTCGCTGTGCGACATGGTCAGCTTCGGCGTGGCTCCTGCGCTGGTGGCCTACGAATGGGCGCTGCGCCCGCTGGGGCGCTGGGGCTGGATCGCCGCCTTCGTGTACTGCGCGTGCGCGGCGCTGCGGCTGGCGCGCTTTAACGTCAATACGGCGGTGGTGGACAAGCGCTATTTCCAGGGCCTGCCCTCGCCCGCCGCCGCCGCGCTGGTGGGCGGCTTCATCTGGCTGACCAGCGCCATGCTGCTGGCGCACAAGGATGTGCCCATCTTCCGCAGCCTGTTCACCCTGCTGGGCGGCGCGCCGCTGGAGCGCGGCGATCTCTCCTGGACGCTCTTTGGCATCACCTTGCTGGCAGGGCTGACCATGGTGACCAACATTCCCTACTACAGCTTCAAGGATCTGGGCGGACGCCGCAGCATGCCTTTCGTGATGCTGGTGCTGGTGGCGCTGCTGCTGGCCGTCATCAGCATCGAACCGGCCACCATGCTGTTTTTGCTCTTCGTCGGCTACGCGCTCTCGGGCTATCTGATTTACGCCTGGCGCAAAGCCACAGGGCAGCACGCCAGCATCGTGAGCACCTCGACCGAAGAACCGGACGAACAGGGCCTGCATCGCTGACGCCCCCTTTTTTCCGCGCTGCGGCGCGCCACTCAAGCCACTTCAAGGAGACAAACACATGACCTCGCCACGCCCCTTCAAGGTTCTGGGCATTCAGCAAATCGCCATTGGCGGCCCCAGCAAGCAGCGCCTGCAACAACTGTGGGTGCACATGCTGGGCCTGCAAGTCACAGGCACGTTCAAAAGCGAGCGCGAGAACGTGGATGAAGACATCTGCGCCATGGGCAGCGGCCCCTTCAAGGTGGAAGTTGATCTGATGCAGCCGCTGGACGAGCATAAAAAGCCCGCCGTTCATGCCACCCCGCTCAACCACGTGGGGCTGTGGATTGACGACTTGCCCAAGGCCGTGGAATGGCTCACGGCGCAAGGCGTGCGCTTTGCGCCCGGCGGCATCCGCAAAGGCGCGGCGGGCTACGACATCACCTTTTTGCACCCCAAGGCCAGCGAGGAATTTCCCATTGCCGGCGAAGGCGTGCTGATCGAGCTGGTTCAGGCCCCGCCCGAAGTGGTGGCAGCGTTTGCCAAGCTGGCCTGAACGGCGTTTTCAGGCCAGCGCCGCGCCTGCCCGTTCAACTTAAAAACAGGAGCAAATACAGCAGGGTGAAAAAGCCGTTTCGCGCAGTCTTCACTAGGACATCACGCTCCTGAAACAAGAGCGCCAATCACCCCTGCTGGATCTGTCTTCGGCCCTGTTTGGGGCGTGTTTTCAGAAGCTGTAATTGAGCTGGAACATCAGGGCGGATTTGCCCAGCACATTCACCTGGGCGCCAATGTGCGGGGTGAAGTTGTAGCCCACCGCCGGAATGATGGTGACAGCCCAGCCGCTGGAAGTGTTCAGCGGAATCTTGCGGTGAAAGGGCTTTTTGTAGCCGTGCAGCACGCCGCCCGTGAGCTTGAAAAACACGCCGGGCGCGGCGCGCAGGGGCGTGAAGCGCCAGCCGTAGTACAGATATTGGCTGGGCTGGCCAAATGAATTGCTGAACAGGGCCAGCCCTGCCACGCTGCGGCCCGCCAGCCGTTTTTCAGCCTGCACCAGCCAGACGTAGGAGTGTTTGACGTCTGGCTCGAATTCGTGCTTTTTCTTCGCTTCCGAAAAATGGTAGGTGTAAGGGGCGTAGCCGAAAGTCCAGCCCGAAAAAATGGAATCGGAATGGGAGTCGGGGGCGGCTTCAGGAGCGGCGGAGGCGGCCAGCGCCAGGGCGGGCGCGGCCAGCCACAGCCCCAAGGCCGCCTGCGCGAATTTCGATTTGAGGTTCATTGCCAGTTTCATCGGCCAGCTTTTCGTGTTTGAAGGCTCTTTCAGGCCAGCCGCAATCGTGAAAAGCGGGGGATTATCCACGGCGCTTCGCTGCGCGCGCGGCATGAAAAAGCGCCAAATTGCATCCATGAATGGCCATTCGTGAATAGGCGCATTCGTGCATGCCATGCGCAATACCCGCAATCATTTCATGCAGCCCGCGCGAAAACCCTGCAAGACCGGCGCCTGTGTGGCCGCAGGCAAAATCCGCCATCCGGAAACCGCCACGGAAACTTCCGCGCCCCTTCCCACGAACGCTCGCCTGATGCCTACGCCCGCCGAACTTGCCGCTGCCGTGCTCGACGCCCTGCCGCAAACGCAGTGCCGCCGCTGCGGCTATGACGATTGCGCGGCCTACGCCCGCGCCATTGCCCATGAGGGCGCGCCCATCAACCAGTGTCCGCCGGGCGGGCAGGAAGGCATCGTGCGGCTGGCGGCGCTCACGGGGCGGCCCGCCGTGCCGCTCAACCCTGAAAACGGCAGCGAAGCGCCGCGCCAGGTGGCGGTGATTGATGAAGACTGGTGCATCGGCTGCACGCTGTGCGTGAAAGCCTGCCCGGTGGACTGCATCGTGGGCGGCAGCAAACGCATGCACACCGTGATCGAGGCCGACTGCACCGGCTGCGGCCTGTGCGTGAGCGCCTGCCCGGTGGACTGCATTGCCATGCAGGATGTAACGGCCCCGCTCACGGGCTGGCAGGCCTGGTCGCCCGCGCAGGCGGCGAAGGCGCGCGCCGAATACGCCGCCACGCAGGCGCGCCGCCAGCGCGGCGCACAGGCGCAGGCCAGCCGGCTCCAGGCCCAGTCGCCTGAAGGGTTGGCTGTTTCGCCGCCAGCATCGCCCGCGTCCGCATCGCCCTTGTCTCCATCGCCTTCAACCGCATCGCCCGATGCCCGCCGCGCCATCATTGAAGCGGCCATGGCGCGCGCCCGGGCTGCTGCGGCCGCTACGGCCCTGAAATAATCCTTTCTTTTCCCACGTTCCGAAACGCCTGAAACATGCCGATCGCCAACTTCTTCCGCCGCCCGCACTACACGTCAGACGCCACGCAGTTCCTGAACGAACTCAAGGCCCAGCGCCCCTGGCTGGATGCCGCCCAGCAACAGGGCCGCGCCTTGTTGTGGGACAAGGAGATTGACCGCCAGCAGCAGGCCGATATGCGCGCGGGCCGCGTGGCCCAGCCCAGCTACGTGTACTACCCGATGGGCGATTTCGGCAAAAGCAGGCAAGGCTGAAATAGCGGGCGATTTGCGCGTCCTGGGCTGTTCTCAAGCCGGAGGCCCTGACGCCATGCCAGCTCGCGCCGCTCCTTTCATATTGAAAAAGCCCGCTGGCCCCCGTGAAATGGGCGCGAGCCGCTATCAAAACCGCAGCAACCACCGCCGCCGTGCAGCCTGCCGACACCTTGCCTGAAACGCACGCGCGGCCCGCCCCGCCGGAGGCAGACGCCAGCCTGGCCGTGGCGCGCCTTTATGGCGAGCCGCTGCTCGCGCTGCCGCAAGACCTGTACATCCCGCCAGACGCGCTGGAAGTCTTTCTCGAAGCCTTTGAAGGCCCGCTTGACCTGCTGCTCTACCTCATACGGCGGCAGAACTTCAACATTCTTGACATCCCGATGGCCGCCGTCACGCGGCAATACCTGGGCTACGTGGAAGAAATCCGCAACCGCAATCTGGAGCTGGCCGCCGAATACCTGCTCATGGCCGCCACGCTCATCGAAATCAAGTCGCGCATGCTGCTGCCGCCCGTGAAAACGGCAGATGACCAAGAGCCTGAAGACCCGCGCGCCGCGCTGGTGCGCCGCCTGCTTGAATACGAGCGCATCAAGCTCGCCGCCGCGCGGCTGGGCGAGGTGGCGCAGCGCGACTTCATCACCGCCCAAATCCACGTGGAGCAGGCGCTGGCTCCGGACTTCGCGCAGGTGGACCTGGCTGACTTGCAGCAGGCCTGGCGCGCCATCCTGCGCCGCGCGCGCCTGGTGCAAAGCCACCGCATCACCCGCGAAGAACTCAGCGTGCGCGAGCACATGAGCCTGGTGCTCAAAAAGCTGCAAGGCCGGCGCTTTGCCCCGTTTGAAGAACTGTTTGACCTCACGCGCGGCGCTCCCGTGCTTGTGGTCACCTTCATCGCCTTGCTGGAACTGGCCAAAGAGGCGCTGGTGGAAATCACGCAAGCCGAAGCCTACGCGCCCATTTACGTGCGCCTGGCATTCACGCCCGCCTGAAAACCTGCTCACGAAGTCCATTCGTGATTGTGAAAAGAGCGGATCCGGGCGACCTGCTGCGTTGCAAATCTTCGCTGAGCCACACCAGGCAGACTCTGAACAGCCTCTCAGCCCTGGTTCCAGAGCAGCATGTCAGACCGGGGCGCAAAGGCACAATGCGGCTCATGCCCGCTTCTGCCATTCATTACTGCCGCCGCTGTGGCGCGCCGACCGCCAGGCGCCTGCCGGATGATGGCGACACGCGCCAGCGCGATGTGTGCACGGCCTGCGGTCTGGTGCATTACCAGAACCCGCTGCTGGTGGTGGGCACGCTGCCTTTCGCGCCAGATGGGCGCGTGCTGCTGTGCCAGCGCGATATAGAGCCGCGCAAAGGGCTGTGGACGCTGCCGGCAGGGTTCATGGAGCTGGGCGAGACGCTGCGCGGCGGCGCGCTGCGAGAAACCAGCGAGGAAGCCGCGCTGGAGGCAGGGCGGCATGTGCGCCCGGGGGCGCTGTTTTCCGTGATCAGCGTGCCGCAAGTGGGGCAGGTGCATGTGTTTTACCTGGCCCCGCTGCTGGAGGAATGCCTGCGGCAGGGCCTGCCCGGCGGCTTCGGGCATGAAACGCGGCAAACGCGCCTGTTTGCCGAAAGCCAGGCGCCCTGGCCGCAGCTGGCCTTTGAGACGGTGCGGCTGACGTTGCAGCATTTTTTTGACGACTGGCGCGCGGGCTGCTTGGGCGTGCATGAGCAGGAGCTGCCGTCATGAGCGGGCCGGGCGCTGAAAGCGCGCGCAGCCTGCCGCCGCTGGCGGCGCTCAAGCCGGGCGATGCGTTTCCGCCGCTGGAAGCGGCCTGGCCCGCCGACTCGCCCTCGCCGGGGCTGCTGGCGGTGGGCGGCGCGCTGGATGCGGCGACACTGCGGCGCGCTTACGCGGCGGCCATCTTTCCGTGGTTCGCGCCGGGCGAGCCGCTGCTGTGGTGGAGTCCGCAGCCGCGCATGGCGCTGGCCGTGGAGCGCTTCCGGCTGCACCGCTCGCTGAAGCAGGCCCTCAAGCGATTTCTGGCCGCGCCAGCCTGCGAAGTGCGGTTTGACAGCGCCTTCGGCCGGGTCATCCGCGCCTGTGCGGCCGTGCCGCGCCCGGGGCAGTCGGGCACATGGATCACGCCGCAAATGGTGGCTGCCTACGAAGAGCTGCACGCGCAGCAGCTGGCGCACAGCGTGGAGGTGTGGGCCGAAGGCCGCCTGCTGGCGGGGCTGTATCTGGTGGCGCTGGGGCGGGCGGTGTTTGGCGAATCCATGTTCACCCGGGTCACGGACGGCTCCAAGATCGCGCTGGCGGCGCTGGTGGCCTTTTGCCGCACCCACGCGCTGCCGCTGATTGACTGCCAGCAAAACACGCGGCATCTGGCCTCGCTGGGCGCTGCGCCCATGCCGCGCGCGGACTTCGCGGCGCAAGTGGCGCTTTTGGCGGCGCAGCCCGGCCCCGCCTGGCGCTTTTCGCCCTCATGCTGGAGCGCGCTGGGTCTGAACAGTGCAAACAGCGGCACAAACAGCGGCACAAACAGCGGCAAAGACGATGGCAGGAAGACGCCGTGGCGCACCTGAAAGAGCTGCCGTTTCAGGCCATCCGCTTTTACGTCACTGCGCCGTATCCGTGCGGCTACCTGCCCGATCAAATGGCGCGCTCGCAAGTGGCCACGCCCAGCCATCTGGTGCAGGGCGAGGCTTATTCGGAGCTGGTGCAGCTGGGCTTTCGCCGCAGCGGCCTGTTCGCCTACCGCCCGCACTGCGACCAGTGCCAGGCCTGCAAGCCCTTGCGCGTGCGCGTGGCTGATTTTTCGCCCAGCCGCAGCCAGCGCCGCGCCCAGCAGCGGCACGCCAGCTTGCGCGCGCGGGTGCTGCAGCCGGGCTTCGTGCCGGAGCACTACGCGCTGTACCGGCGCTACCAGGCCAGCCGCCACACGGGCGGCGGCATGGATGTGGATGACGCGCAGCAATACACGCAATTTCTGCTGCACAGCCACGTGAACACGCGGCTGGTGGAGTTTCGCGAGGGCGGCGGGCCAGGCGAGGGCGAGCCGGATGGGCCGCAGACTGGAGCGCTGCGCATGGTGTCGGTGGTGGATGTGCTCAAGGACGGGCTTTCAGCCGTCTATACCTTCTACGAGCCTGACACGCCCCACGCCAGCTATGGCACCTATGGCGTGCTCTGGCAAATCGCCCAGGCCCACACGCTGGGCCTGCCCTACGTGTATCTGGGCTACTGGATCGCCCAGAACCGCAAGATGGCCTACAAAACGCAGTTTCGCCCTTGCGAAATCCTGACGCAGGGGCGCTGGCAGGAAGCGCCTGCGGTGGCAGCGGGCTAGCGCTGCGCCAGGGAATGCGGGCCTTCCGCTTTGCTTTGGCACCTGATAACGCCGCCGTGGCAGAGGGCCGGCCGCCCCGTTTCCCATCCTGGCCCGCTCCTGCCTTCAATCTGCCGCAGTCCGCTCATGAGTGGCAAAAGGCCAGAGCATGCAGGGCGGCAGACGGTGTTTTTGCTCTCATGTCAATAGCACGACGTCCTAGTGGAATGGGCGCGAGTGCCGTTTTCATACCCCCTGAATCCGCTCCTGTTTTTAGTAACAACCTCGGCGCTGGCGAACGGCAGAAGGCGCATCTGGCCGTGCGCCTGGTCTTGAGAGGCCCCTCACGGCCAGACTTTGAACAGGCTCTGAGGGGCTGCCGCGCATCGGCCGGGCCGTTGCCCGTTCGACTGCCCGGCAGAGAGTCGCCACGCTCGCAACGCCGCAGGCCGCCCGAGTCCGCGCTTTTCGCCCCACGGGCGGATTTGAAACCCGCTTTCAATGCCTGAAGTGGCGCACGCCGGTGAAGACCATGGCGATGCCGCGTTCGTTGGCGGCGGCGATGACTTCGGCGTCGCGGATGGAGCCGCCGGGCTGGATGACGCAGGCCGCGCCGGCGTCGGCCAGCACGTCCAGGCCGTCGCGGAACGGGAAGAAGGCGTCGCTGGCGGCTGCCGCGCCGGTCAGGCTCAGGCCGGCGTTTTGCGCCTTGATGCTGGCGATGCGGGCCGAGTCCAGGCGGCTCATCTGGCCTGCGCCGACGCCGACGGTCATGCCATCTTTGCAGAAGACGATGGCGTTGCTTTTGACGTATTGGGCCACTTGCCAGGCAAAGAGCAGGTCTTGCATTTGCTGCGGCGTGGGGCGTTTTTCGGTGACGACTTGAAGGTCGGTTTCTTGCAGCCGGTGCTGGTCGGCCGTCTGGATGAGCAGGCCGGAGCCGACGCGCTTGTATTCCAGCGCGCGGGCGGCAGGGGCTGCATGGGCCGTATCGGCGGGCAGTTCGATTTGCAGCAGGCGCACGTTGGGTTTGGCGGCGAAGACGGCCAGGGCTTCGGGCGTGAAGGCGGGGGCCATGAGCACTTCGACGAATTGCCGGGCTGCGTGTTCGGCGGCGGGGCCGTCCAGCGGGCGGTTGAAGGCGATGATGCCGCCGAAGGCGCTGGTGGGGTCGGTTTGCAGGGCTTTGGCGTACGCCTGGCCCGCGCTCGGAGCCACGGCCACGCCGCAGGGGTTGGCGTGTTTGACGATGACGCAGGCCGCTTGCGTGAACTGGCGCACGCATTCCCAGGCGGCGTCGGCGTCGGCGATGTTGTTGTAGGACAGCTCTTTGCCCTGAAGCTGGCGCGCGGTGGCGAGCGTGCCGGGGGCGGGGTGCAGGTCGCGGTAGAAGGCGGCCTGCTGGTGCGGGTTTTCGCCGTAGCGCAGGTCTTGCAGTTTGATGAAGACGGGGTTGGCCTGCGCGGGGAAGGGGGCGCGGACGGGGGCGCTTTGGGCAAATGGGGCAGAGCCGCTTTCGCCTTGGCCTTGGCTGGCGTCAAAGTCCACGCTGGAGAGCCATTCGCTGATGGCCGCGTCGTACTGGGCCACGCGGTTGAAGGCGGCCACGGAGAGGGCAAAGCGCGTTTTGGCGCTGAGCTGGCCGCCGCTGGCGCGCAGCTCTTGCAGCACGGCGGCGTATTGGCTGGCGTGGGTGAGCACGGCCACGTCTTGCCAGTTCTTGGCGGCGCTGCGCACCATGGCGGGGCCGCCGATGTCGATGTTTTCAATGGCCTCGGCCAGCGTGCAGCCGGGGCGGGCCACGGTGGCCTCGAAGGGGTAGAGGTTGATGACGGCCAGGTCAATTGCGCCGATGCCGTGCGCTTGCAGCGCGGCCATGTGCGCGGGCGTGTCGCGCCGGGCCAGCAGGCCGCCGTGTATGGCGGGGTGCAGGGTTTTCACGCGGCCATCGAGCATTTCGGGAAAGCGCGTGACTTCGGCCACTTCGGTCACGGGCAGGCCCGCGTCTTTGAGCAGCTTGGCGGTGCCGCCGGTGGACAGCAGACGAAAGCCCAGCGCGGCCAGCGCTGCGGCGAATTCGGCGATGCCGGTTTTGTCGGATACGGAAATCAGGGCGTTTCGGGCAGTGGTGTTCATGGCAGTGGGGTGGGATGAAAACGAAGGGCGGCCAGGTATTGGACGGGTTCAGAAAAGAGAGCAAATAAAAGGGGCAGAAAAAGGCGTTCGCGCAGATTCCAGTAGGACCTCATGCTATGAATCAAGGAGCGAAAAAAGCCTTTCCAGACCGCCTGATGAATCGCCTGATGAATCGCCTGATGAATGCGCCAGCGAATGCGCGGACGAGCGCGCGAACCAACTCGCGCGGGCAGGCCCGGCCCCGGCAGGCAGCGCGGGCGGGCCGCCTCAAAGCAGCTTGTGCTCCAGCAGCTTTTTGCGCAGCGTGTTGCGGTTCAGCCCCAGCCACTGGGCGGCGCGGCTTTGGTTGTTGTTGGCGCGGCGCATGACCACTTCCAGCAGGGGCGATTCCACGCTTTTGATCAGCATGTCATACATGTTGTGCGGCTCCACGCCATGCAAGTCCTGGAAATAGGCTTCCAGGCTCTCGCGCACGCAGGCATCAAGATGGGTTTGGCTCATGGGTGTGATGGAAATGACAGAAAAAATGAAAAAAGCGCCGCAGCGGCCAGCCAGCCCGCTGCGGCCTGCCGCCCTCAGGCCACCTGGCTCCTGATGGGCGCTTCGCCTGGCAGGCGCTCGTGGCGCTCGGCCAGCAGCATCAGAAAGTCGGCCACCGCCTGCCACTGCCGCAAGGCGCTGGCCTCGGGCATGAGCGACTGCACAAAGGCATCGCCCCCCGGCAGGCCGCCCAGCATGCGCTGCAAATGCTTGCGCGCCGAACGCGCGCCCGCCGCCTCGCCATACAGCGCGTAGTGCGCGTGCAGGTGATCCAGCAGCGCGCTGCGCACTTCCAGCGTGAGCGGCGCGGCCAGCTGGCGGCCCGTGGCCAGGTAGTGCGCCACCTGCCGCAGCAGCCAGGGCGCGCGCCAGGCGGCGCGCCCCAGCATCACCGCGTCGGCCCGCGTGGCAGCGAGCACGGCGGCGGCCTTTTCGGGCGAATCAATGTCGCCATTGGCCACCACCGGCACGCGCACGGCGGCCTTGACGGCGGCAATGGTTTCGTACTCCGCCTCGCCCGCGTAGCCCTGCTCGCGCGTGCGGCCATGCACCGTGATCATCTGCACGCCTGCGCCCTCGGCGGCGCGCGCCAGCGAAACGGCGTTGCGCTGCGCCGCGCTCCAGCCCGTGCGCATCTTCAGCGTGACCGGCACGCCCTGCGGCGCGCAAGCGGCCACCACGGCCTCGATGATGCGCAGCGCCAGCGCCTCGTTCTGCATCAGTGCGCTGCCCGACCACTGGCTGCACACCTTGCGCGCCGGGCAGCCCATGTTGATGTCAATCACCTGCGCGCCGCGCGCCACGTTCCAGGCCGCGCTCTCGGCCATGGCCGCCGCATCAGCCCCCACGATTTGCACCGCAAAGGGGCCAGGCTCGCCCTCATGGCGGCCGCGCAGGCGGCTCTTGGCCGTGCCGCGCAAATCAGGCCGCGCCGCCACCATCTCCGCCACCGCGTAGCCCGCCCCGAAGCGGCGGCAAAGCTGGCGGAAAGGCCGGTCGGTCACCCCCGCCATCGGCGCCACGAACACGGCATTGGGCAGCGCGTGCGGCCCAATGCGCATGGCCGTCGGCAATGGCGAAAAGTGTGAAAAAGTTGTCATGGCAACAAAGAGCAAGCGCGGGATTCTAGCTGCCGCAAAAAAAGGCATCCGGTGAGAACCTGTTTACGCCCGCTCTTGAACAACCCCTGCCAGCAGGCGCGCAGCCAGGAACGCCAAGAAAGGCTGCGGGCCGCCCTGCTCCTGCCTGGCCGCATCAAAAACAGAAGCGAATATGAAGGGCCTGAAATGCCGCCCTGCGCTTATTCCACTAGGACCTATTGCTATGAATAGATGAGCTTGATGACACTGCTTCCGTCATGTATGCCCCCGCTCACGCCTGGCCCGCTCCAGCACGAAAAACAGCCAAACGGCGGGCAGCCCCGCCGCAGCGCCCAATGCCAGCCAGAGCCAGCGATGGCGCCCGGCATACCGCCACAGCCAGAAGCCGCAAACGGCCTGATAGGCGTGATCGATGGCAAAAGCCGCTTGCGGCCCCCAATGCGCCGTTTCTGAGTGAAAAAAGACCCTGCGCAAAACCACGGCAAGCACAAAAGCCGCCGCCAGCCAGAGCACAGGGCGCTCGCCGTGCTGGTTCAGCCACTGGCGCATGTCACTTCTCGCAATCGGGGTGAAAGGCTGGCGATGACGGCTTGGGCCGATGGGGCTGCCGCGCCTCATTGAACAAAACAAAAAGCGCCACGCCCATCAAATCGGCAAACAGCCCGAATGCGGCCCAAAGCCAGTGATACCCCAGCGATGCCCCCGGCGATGCCCGCCCCGCGCTTTTCAAAAGCCAGGCCGCACAGGCCAGGCCGCGCAAATACGCAAGCAGAGAGACGTATGGAAAGGCCGCCGCTTTTTCGCCGCCTTCAAATGCAGGCGCAAAAGTAAATGCCAGCATCGCGCCATGCTCCACCACGCTGGCCGCCACATACGCTGCGGCAAGCCAGACAAAATCATATTCACCGTATTCTTTTGACATGGTTCATTATCTTTCAAGCCATTTCGTCAAATCATTTTGTCTTCAGGCTCGAATATCGACTGGCGCGCCTTCATGGCGTTTCAAAGAAATCATTTTCTCCTGCCTGAATCAAACTTGTTTCGAGCCATTTTAAAAACAGCCATGCAGGCATACAAAGTGAAAAAAAGCGGGTTGCAGACCCGTCCGCAACCCGCTTTTCGCCATTTTTCCATTCAGGCAGCGCTGATGCCCGCTACTGCCGCACCTGCACCGGCGCGTTGGGCGCTTCACCGAACATTTCGGGGGCGTAGAGGGCTTCGACGCGGGTGGGGGGCAGGTTGAAGACGCCGGGGTTGTTCAGGCGCACGGTGTATTCCATCTTCAGCTTGCCTTTGGGCAGGTATTCGTAGTAGGCGCGGAAGGACTCGAAGCTGCGCTCTTCGTAGGCGAGCCAGCCCCAGCCTTCGGATTTTTCGCCGCTGGAGGCAATGGCCGAGTCGCGCCCCAGGCCGCTGCCGAGGATGGTGGCGCCGCCGGGCACGGGGTCGGTGATGGCGACCCAGGTCATGTCGGCGCTGGCATTGACTTCCAGCGTGACGCGCAGGATGTCGCCGCGCGAGTAGTGGCCCGCCGGCAGGCTCTTGTCGGCCTGCTCAAGGGGGGTGACGCTGCGCTTGATCTGGTAGCCCGCCGCGAAGGGGGCTTTCAGGGGCACGGCGGCCAGCGATTGCAGGGTGAGCCAGGGGCTGCCGCTGCCTTCGTGGGTGACGGCCAGCTCGCTCTTGCCTGCTGGCTGGCCCGCCTGCTGACCCTTCTTTTGCGGCCAGGGCAGCTGCATGGTGTTGTTCACGTAGAGGCCGGGGCTGGCGGGCGCGCCGGAGTAGCTCAGGCGCGAGTTGGCATGGTCCACGCCTTCTTCCTTGGGCGCGGGGCGCACTTCGCTCCAGTCCACCTGGGCTTTTTCGCCGCCCAGGCTGGCACGGGTGATGCCGCTGACGGGGGCGGATTCGCGCGCGCGGGCAAATTGCTCGATGGCGAAGCTGCCCCAGAGGTTGGCGGTGGTGGTGTGCCAGGCGCCGCTTTGCTGGCGCTGGATGAAGCCGTTGATGAGGCGGCCCATGTCGTCATGCCATTCGGGGTCGTCCAGCACGGTGAGCAGCAGGCGGGCGGTGTTCACGTCGCCGCCGGCCATGAACCACCACCAGTCGTCGTCTTTTTCGGCGCTGAAGATCAGGCGCGAGCCTTGCCATGACAGGCGCGAGCGCAGGATTTGCATGGCTTCTTCCAGCTTTTGCGGCTGGGCCGGAATGCCCTTGACGCGGCGCAGCACGTTCACCCAGTCAATGACGGCGCTGGTAGGCCACTGGTTGGGAGCGATGGTGATGCTCTCCAGCATGGCGGCCCGTGCGGCGCCGTAGCGCGAGAGGGCTTCGATGGCGGCGAGCTTGAGCACGTCCAGGTCTTTGCGGGGCGACCAGTAGCGGCGCGTGATGCGGCCTTCGACGAAGGCGGCCAGGCCGTCCAGCATGGGCTGGCGCACGTCTTCGGGCAGGGCGTATTGCGGCTCGATGCGGCTGGCTTCATGGGTGGCGGCCAGCATCCACGCGGTGAGGATAGGGCTGCCTTTGTCTTCCTGGCCGCTGCGCGGCGGGAAGTAGTAGAGCAGGCCGTCGCCGTCCATGTAGGAGGGCATTTGCGCTGCCACGCTGCGCCACTGCGCTTCATCGCGCATGCCGATGGCCTTGCTGGTCTGCTGCTCCAGGCAGGAGTAGGGGTAGGCGGCGAACCAGTCGTTGATGGCGGGCAGGCCATCGGCCAGCTTCGGTTGCAGGGCCAGGCGCAGCCCGCCACGGCCCGGCAGGGCGTCGGCGGGCGGGGCCACGGGCAAGGTGTAGGGTTTTTCAAGCTGCACGAGGGTGGCCTGCTGCACCGTCACGGGCACGGCGGGCACGACGCGCTGGCTGACTTTCAGGGCGTCGCTGGCGCTGCCGTTTTCATCCTTGGCGCTGATTTTCCAGGTGATTTCCTGCGCGCCGGGCACGCCCATGTGCGGCGGGGCGGTGACTTGCCAGCGGGCTTCGCTCGCCTGGCCAGCGGGTATTTCCAGCGTTTGCGCTTCGGTTTGCAGCGGGGCGGCTTCGGCCCGCACCTGCACTTTCATGGGCTTGTCCGTGGTGTTGCGCAGGGTGAAGGCGGCTTCGTACGCATCGCCGCCGCGCACCAGGGGCGGCAGGCCGCTGATGATTTGCAAATCTTGCGTGACGCGCACGCTGGTTTTGCCGGTGCCAAAGCGGTTGGCGCCGCTGTCAGCCACGGCCACGATCTGGAAGGTGGTGAGCGCGTCATTGAGCGGCACGTCCACGATGGCCTGGCCGTTGGCGTCCAGCTCCACGTCAGGCTTCCACAAAAGCAGGGTGTCGAGCAGCTCGCGCACGGGCGCGCCGCCCGCGCCGTCGCCGCCAGGGGGCGCGGCCTTGCGGCCGTAGTGGCGGCGGCCCACGATTTCCATTTGCGCGGTGGCCGTTTCCACGTCCCAGGAGCGGCGCCGGAGCATGGCTTCCAGCAGGTTCCAGCTGGTGTTGGGCATGAGTTCAAGCAGCGCCTTGTCCACGGCGGCCACGGCCACCCGGGCCTGGGCGGCGGGCTGGCCGCCGGGCAGCTTGGCCTCAATGCGCACGCGGGCCGTGCCGCGCGGGGCGTAGCTGGCCTTGTCGGCTTCCACGCCCACGTGCATGCGGTAGTTTTGCTCGCCCAAGCGGATTTCGGCCATGCCGAAGCGGTAGGTGGGCTTGCTCAGGTCCACCAGCGCGGTGGGCGGGGCGAAGTCGCTGTCTTTGTTGCGGAAGGCTCTCCACCACTGGATGGGGCTTTTGAAGCCCCAGGTGAAGAAGCTGTACCAGGGCACTTCATACAGCCGCCCGCGCAGCGCCAGCACGCTCACGTAAACGTTAGGCCCCCAGTTTTCACCGACTTTCAGGCTGATGGTGGGGTCGTCGCCGCTGAGCTGCACCACTTGCGTCTGCACGATGCCTTCGCGCTCCACGGCCACCAGCGCGGTGGCCTTGCGGAAGGGCATGCGCACCTGAAAGCGCGCGGTGTCACCCGCGTTGTAGCGTTTTTGCTCGGGCAGCACGTCCATGCGGTCGTTGTTTTCGCCGTCAAACCACAGTTCGCCCTGGCGTGTGACCCACACGCTTTGCGCGGCCTCGGCCTTGCGGCCCGCTTCGTCAGCCGCGCTGGCCACCAGTTCGATGCGGCCGGGCTGCGCCAGCTTCACATCGCAGTGCAGCAGGCCGCGCGCGTCGGTCTTGCCGCTGCACAGTGCGCCCAGGTCATGCGTTTCGTGGTGGTGGTCGTAGGCATAGAAGCCGCCTACCAGCCGCTTGCGCGTGGTGGTGGTGGTGTGCGCCACGGCGCGCACGGTCATGGCCGCGCCCGCCTTGGGCTTGCCTTGCAGATCCAGCGCCAGTGCCTGCAATTTCAGGTTTTTGTCCACGGAAACCCAGCTGTCGGCGCGCAGGCCGGCCACCACGGCGGCGGGCCACAGGGTTTGCGTCTGGCTCAGGGTCTGGATTTCGCCATTGGGATCGGCATAGGTGGCTTCCAGCAGCAGCTCGCGCGGGCGGCTGGAGGCGGGCAGCTTGGCGAGCACCAGGCGCCCCGCGCCTTGCGCGTCCAGCGTGAGCGGCTGCTTGTCGGCCACGAGCTTCTGGCTGGCGGAGCTGGGCGCATCGCTGTCATCGCCGTCATCGTCCACGCGGGTTTCGCTGCTGCGGCGCCCGTCGGGCGGGGTGAAGCTGAAGCTGTCGTAGTCGCCAAAGTGCGGCGCGATGTCCTTGACAGCCGCCGACACCTGCACGGGCAGGTGCGCCGCCGCGCCGCCAGCCACGTAGCTCACTTGCACCTGCACGGGCACGTCTGCGGTGGCGATCAGGGCGTTTTCATCGGCCACGGCCACGCTGCCGCGATACACGGGCAGGCGGAACTCTTCCACGCGGAAGGAGCCGGCGGAATGGCCGCCACTGTCGTCATCATCGCCGCCGCCTGCGCCAAACGTGATGCGGTACACGCCCAGCTTGGCGTTTTTGGGCACGGCGAACTGGCTGGCGGCGCTGCGGCCGCCCGTGGGGGTGTCGCGCCAGTTCAGCTCCTGCGTGTATTCCTGCCCGCTGCCCACGTGGGTGATGGTCAGCGTGCGCGGCATGCTGCCTGCGGGCGGCAGCGCCAGCGTGCCTTTTTCGGGGCTGACGGACTGGCGCAGGTAGTGCTTCATCGACACCGTTTCGCCCGCGCGCACGAGCGTGCGGTCCAGCACGGTGTGCGCCACTTCGGCGGACGCGCCGCCGTCGCGGCCCGTGGGCGCGTTGAAGCGCCAGGGTTCAATGCCCCGGTTCCAGTTGCTCCAGACAAAAGCCATGTCCTGCCCGCTGCCTTCGCCGCTGCGCGCGCTGATGAAGTAGCCGCGCGTGCTTTCGGGCACGCGCCATTCAAGCGCGCAGGGGCTGGATTGAGTGACTTCCGGCAGGCGCGCCAGGCCCTGCGCGTCGGTCACGGCCCGCGCCACGGGCTTGCCGTAGCAGTCCGACACGTTCACCTGCGCGCCCGCCACGGGCTGGCCGTGATCGAGCGTGGTCACCCAGGCCAGCGAGCCTTCCGGACTCCACTTGAAATGCACGGCCAGGTTGGTCACCAGCGCAGAGGTGCGCACATACATGGTGCGCTGCGGCCCGTAGCCTTCGTTCAGCAGGGCCTGACCCAGCTGGCGCGAGGCGATTTCCAGCACATGAAAGCCGGGGGTCAGCGGAATGCCCACCACCTCGAAGGGCCGCGTGTCGCCCTCTTGCGTGCCGGGCAGCGGCTGCGTTTGCGCGTCCGCGCGGCCTTCCAGCAGCGAGACGGCCCGTGTTTCCACATAGTTCTCCGAATACGGCGAATCCTTCAGCGGCGGCGGCAGCGCGCCCCGCACCACTTGCGCGGCCTTTTCGCGCTCGATGGAGGCGTCGTCAAACTCCTCTACCCGGCGCATCCATTCAATGATGTCCGCGTCGCTCTCAAAGCGCGCGCGGCTGATTTGCATGGACTGCACGCCCAGCTGCGGCTCCACGCGCCGCAGCGTCACCGGCAGCAGGGGCGTGCCGTTCGGCCCTTCGGCAAATCGCTCGACGATGCCGAACGTGCCCGCCGCGAACTTGGCCAGCGGCGGCATGGGCGAAGTGCGCACCGTCAGCGGAAAGCTCGCCGCGTTGGCCAGCGGGCGGCCGCTGTCGTCTTTCAAATCGGCAGGCAGCGTGAGCGTGTAGGTGGCGCTTTCGGCCAGCGGGGCAGGAAATTTCAGGCTGTCCAGCAAATCATCCGGATCGCCTTTTTCGTTGAACTCGGGCGCAATTTCGCCTTTGTCCGAAGTCAGCCGCGCCTGCTGGAGCAGGCGGCGCGGCGCGCTGGCCGAAAAATCCAGCGTCACCGGCCGCAGGGGCATGCACGCGGCCTGCGCGTTCTCGCGCTCGCAGCTCATGCTGGCCTGAAACAGCGGGCGCACCTCGTATTCAAAGCGGCGCTCCACCGTGTTGGGTATGCCGCTGGGCGTGGCCACGCCCTTGCCGTACACCAGCTCCACCTTCGTTTCCGGCGTGAGCCGCCGCTGGCACTGCATCACAAAAACCGTGCCCGGCTTCTTTTCATCACGCTGGCTCCAGTCCAGCTCCTTGAGCAGCGCCGCACGGTCCGCGCCCGTGATGAGCTTCACCGGCACGCGCTCGCCCACGCCTTCAGCGCTGCACCACACGTGGGCCTGCACGCTCTCCGGCGTGGCCGCGCCGTTGAGCGCCAGCACGAAATGCTGGTCTTCATCCACCTTGCGCCAGGTGCCCGGGAGCACGTCCTGAACGATCGGGCCGCCCGTGTGAAAGGCGTAGCTGCTCTTGCCCTCCAGCGCCGAGCCGTCGGCTGCCTTGAAGCCCGCCGCCGCCTTGAGCGTGCAGCGCGTGCCCGGCGGCAGATCGTCTTCAAAGTCGTACACCCACTCGCGCGCGCCCGTCCAGCGCCCTTCGCCCTTTTGCGCCTGGGCGTCATTGCAGGCCAGCGTGAACGGCGCGGCCAGCTTGGCATCGCCAAACGCCACCGCATTCGTCTTGAACCTGACCACCACCTGCCGCACCCGCGACACCTCGCCCTGCGGCGAAACGCTGGCCACGGCCAGCGCATGGGCCTGCCCCGCCAGCGCCAGAGCAGAACAAAGAAGGGAAAGACGGAACCAGACAGAACGTTTCATGGCGGCGAAAAGTGTGAAAAAAGACCCCTGAAAGCGACAAATCCGCATTGTGCCCAACGCCTCGCGCCCACTTGGGTTCTGCCCATGCCTACAGCGTGGTTCATCCGCCTTCAGCGCCCGCTGCCAGCGCTGGCCGCGCAGGCAAAAAAGCGGGGCCAGGCCTGCGCAAGGGCAAAAAGCGGAGCGCGCCATTCCGCCCTCTGTTTCGCTCCTCTATCCATAGCATGACGTCCTAGTGGAAACTGCGCAGGAAGGCATTTAGATATACCTGAATCCGCTCCTTTTTTTGATATCTCCAGCGCCCTGCCCTGCGGCTAGACTGCGCGGCCATCACACGCGCCGCTCAGAAGAACTTCAGATTCAGAAGCACATTCAGGAAAAACGCCATGCCAGAAGCCCTCATCCGCCCCGAACTGGTTCAACTGGGCGCCGCGCCCGCCGACAAGACCGCCGCCATCCGGCAGGCGGGGCAGTTGCTGGTGGCTGCCGGCTGCATCGCCCCGGCCTATGTGCAAAGCCTGCTGGCGCGCGAGCAGACGGCCAATACCTATCTGGGCAGCGGCGTGGCCATTCCGCACGGGCAGATTGCCGACCGGCACCTGATCGAGCGCACCGGCATCGCCGTGCTGCAAGTGCCCGGCGGCGTGGAGTGGAACGCGGGGCAGCGCGCCACGCTCATCTTCGCCATTGCCGCGCAGTCTGACGAGCACCTGGCGCTGCTGCGGCGCCTGACGCGCCTGCTGCAAGACGAGGCCACGCTGCAAAAGCTGGCCTGCACGGCGGATGCGGGCGACATCCTGCGCGCGCTGGAGCTGCCTGCTGCACCTGCCGCCGCCGCTGACGCCGCTGCACAAGCCCCGGCCGCCGACTACGCGCAAGGCTTTGACTGGCGCATGCCCTATCCCAACGGCCTGCACGCGCGCCCCGCCCAGCAGTGGGTGGAAACGGCCCGGCGCTTTGCCGCCAGCGTGCGCGTGCGAAACGGGCAGGAGGCGGGCGATGCCAAAAACCTCATGGCCCTGCTGCAACTGGGCATCGCCCACGGGCAGACCCTTCACGTTTCCGCGCAAGGCGACGATGCCGCCGCCGCCCTGGCAGCGCTGCAAGGCGTGATGAACCGGCTGACCGCCGCCGAAGAGGCCGAGGCCGAAAAAGCCCGCCAGGCCAAGGCGCAAGCGGCCAGCCGCAGCGCCTGGCAGCCTGCGGGCCAGCCGCCGTCGCTGCAAGGCATCAGCGCCAGCCCGGGCCTGGCCATTGGCACGCTGCGCGTGCGCCGCGCCGCCAACATCGCCGTGCCCGACCGCCCGGCCCCGCTGGCCGAAGGCGCTGACGCGCTGGACGAAGCCCTGGCCGCCACCCGCGCCGAGCTGCTGCAACTGGCGCAAGACACCGCCGCGCGCATTGGCAAGGCCGAAGGCGGCATCTTCCGCGCGCAAGCCGAGCTGCTGGGCGACACCGGCCTGATCGCCCAGGCCTGCCAGCGCATGGCGCAAGGCCACGGCGCAGCCTGGAGCTGGCATGAAGCCGTGCAAGCCGCCGCCGGCCAGCTGGCCAGCGTGGGCAGCCCGCTGCTGGCCGCGCGCGCGGCCGATTTGCGCGATGCGGGCCTGCGCGTGCTGCGCAAGCTCGCGCCAGAGCTGGATGTGCCCGGCGGGCAGGAGCAGGGCGGCGAAAACCTCGTCATCGCCGCTGCCGACCTCACCCCGTCAGACACCGCCGCGCTCGATTTGCGCCAGGTGGCGGGCCTGTGCACCGCGCAGGGCGGCCCTTCCTCGCACACCGCCATCATCGCCCGCACGCTGGGCCTGCCCGCCGTGGTGGCCGCTGGCGGCGCCCTGCTCGATGTGCCCGACGGCCAAACCGTGGTGCTGGACGGCGACGGCGCGCGCCTGTATTGGGGGCTGGATGAGGCCGATTTGCAAAGCGCCCGCCAGTGGCGCGACGCGCAGCAGGCGCGCGCCCGCGAAATCGCCCGGCTGGCCCTGCAACCGGCCGCCACGCAAGACGGCGTGCGCGTGGAAGTGGCCGCCAACGTCAATCGCCCCGAACAAGTGCCCGCCGCGCTGGCCGCCGGCGCCGAAGGCGTGGGCCTGATGCGCACCGAATTTCTCTATCTGGAGCGCGACAGCGCCCCCGGCGAAGACGAGCAGTGCGAAACCTACTGCGGCATGGTGCGCGAGCTGGCGGGCCGCCCCCTCATCATCCGCACGCTCGATATCGGCGGCGACAAGCAAGTGCCCTACCTCAACCTGCCGCACGAAGAAAACCCCTTCCTGGGCATACGCGGCAGCCGCCTCATGCTCCGCCGCCCGGATTTGCTGGAGCCGCAGTTGCGCGCCATCTACCGCGCCGCCAAAACCGGGCCGCTTTCCATCATGTTTCCCATGATCACCAGCCTGGCCGAGCTGCGCGAGCTGCGCGCCGAATGCGAACGCATCCGCCAGCAGCTGAACGCGCCCGCCGTGCCCATCGGCATCATGGTGGAAGTGCCCGCAGCGGCCGTCATGGCCGGGCAACTGGCGCTGCATGCCGACTTCTTTTCCATCGGCACCAACGACCTCACGCAATACGTGCTCGCCATCGACCGCCAGCACCCCGAACTGGCGCGCGAAGCCGACACCCTGCACCCTGCCGTGCTGCGCATGATTCAGCGCACCGTGCAAGGCGCGCAAGCCGCCACGCAAGCCGGGCGCCCCTGCTGGGTGGGCGTGTGCGGCGGCCTGGCGGGCGACCCGCTCGGCGCGGCCATCCTCACCGGCCTGGGCGTGCGCGAACTCTCCATGAGCCAGCGCGACATCGCCCCCGTCAAGGCCGCCTTGCGCGCCTGCGACAGCGCCCTGCTGGCCGAGCTGGCCCAGCTGGCCCTTGATAGCGCCGACGCCGACAGCGTCCGCGCCCTGGCCGCCAGGCTGCAAGCGCCCAGGCAGGTCAAGCGCTAAGGCACGCAAAAAAACACACGTTTCATATTCGCCCAGCGGCCGCGCCAGATTTTAAAAATGCCATTCAGTCTGAAAACAGAAATAGGGCAGCCCATCCGCCAGCATTGGCGGCAAGGCTGGCCCTGGCTGCTTTTGCTGGCCGTTTCCGCCCTGCTGCATTTATGGCGGCTGGCCGAGCCTGCCGAAGTGGCTTTTGACGAAAGCCTGGTGGGGCGCTTTGCTTCGTATTATTTCAGCGGGGAATATTATTTTGATATTCATCCGCCGCACATGAAGCTCATTTACGCGGCGCTGGGCGCGCTGGCGGGCGTGCCGCAAGGGTTTTCGTTTCATCCGCACGGCCTGCATTATCCGGGCGGGTTTTATTTATGGATGCGCTTGTTTCCGGCGCTGTGCGGCACGGTATTGCCGCTTCTGGTGGCGCGGCTGGCGCTGGATTTTGGCGCGGCGCGGCGCTGGGCCTTGTGCGCGGGCTGGCTGGCGGCGTTTGACACCGTGCTGATGGTGGAATCGCGCTTCATCCTCAACGATATTCCGTTATTGACTTTCGGCCTGGCGGGCTGGTGCGGCATGGCGGCCTGGCGGCGGCAGGGCAAAAAGCGCCATTTGCTGCTGGGCGCGCTGGCGCTGGGGCTGGCCTGCGGCGTGAAGTGGACGGGGCTGGGCTTTGTCGCGCCGGTTTTCGCCGCGCTGGCGCTGGAAGGTTTTCCGGCCATTGGGCCAATCTGGCAAAACATACGGCGGCAATGGCGCGCAAAAACAGGCGCATTTTTGGCAATTGTGGCCGTGATATTGCTGGTGCAAGGCGTCGGATATGCGCTGCATTTCGCGCTGCTGCCCAAGGCGGGGCCGGGCGATGCGTATATGTCTGCCCCCATGCAGCAGCGGCTGAAAGAGCGGCGTGAAAATCCGGCAGGCAGCGACTGGCTTTTCACCCCTTATGCCACGCTGGAGCTGCACCGCGCCATGGCTTCGTATTCCAGCCAGGTTTCAGGGCACCCCTATGCCAGCCCCTGGTACACCTGGCCGTGGGGCTGGCGCGGCATTTTCGTGTGGAGCAGCCAGAGCCAGCCGCCGGAGCGCATTTACATGGCGGCCAATATCGCCATTTGGTGGCCGCTGGCTTTGGGAGCGCTGTATTTTCTGGCCGCCCTGCTGCCCTCGCCCTGGCGCGGCGCGAATATGGGCAAACCGGCGGCCCCGCCCGCGCAAAGCGATTATTTGCTGGCGCTGGCGTATCTGGTGAATTTCGCGCCTTTTTTCTTCATTCACCGGCCCATGTTCATTTACCACTATTTTCCGGCGCTGGCCGTCAGTTATGTCATGAGCGCCCGGCTGGCCACCTGCGCGGGCCTTTCGCGGCGCTGGGCATGGTTTTTTGCAGCAGCGGGCCTGCTGGGTTTTTTGTGGCTTGCGCCCGTGGTATATGGCCTGCCCATACAGGCATCCACATTCAATGCGCTGATGCTGTTTGATTCATGGAAATGAAACAGCCCTGCCCCGCCATGCCTGCCATCCGCCGGAAGCTGGCGGAATCGCCCCAAAAAAAGGAGCGGATTCAGGCACTGCAAAAAGCCATATGTCGCACATTCCACGGGGAGATCCTGCTATTGAAGCAGGAGCGAATCCATCCTTGAATGCACGCGCTTCAAAAATGAATGACTTGCCGGAAACGCCATGAAAAACGCCATGCCCCTGCCCATCCTCACCATCACGCCCCACCCTGCCATTGACGAAACCGTGAGCCTGCCCAGCCTGCGCCCCGGCGCGGTGAACGTGGCCACGCAAGCGCGCCGCAACGCGGGCGGCAAGGGCATCAACGTGGCCAGCTGCCTGGCCGACTGGGGCGCGCCCGTCGTGGCGCTCGGGCTGCTGGGGCAAGACAACGCGGCGGCGTTCGAGGCGCTGTTTGCCCGCAAAGGCATCGCAGACGCCTGCCAGCGCGTGCCCGGCAGCACGCGCACCAATATCAAGATCGTGGCGGCCGACACGGGCGACACCACCGACATCAACCTGCCCGGCCCCGCCGTGCCCGCCGCCGCTTGGCAGGCCCTGCTGCAAGACGTGCGCCAGCGCGCACAACCCGGCCAGTGGGCGCTGGCCGCTGGCAGCCTGCCGCCCGGCCTGCAAACCGAAGGCTACGCGCCGCTGCTGAAACTTTTGCACGAGCGCGGCGCGCGCATTGCGCTGGACACCAGCGGCGCGGCGCTGAAGCAAGCCCTGGCCTGCGGCGTGCCGCTGGCCCTCATCAAACCCAACCGCCACGAGCTGGAAACCCTGCTGGGCCGCCCGCTGCCCACTTGCACCGATTTACGCGAAGCCGCGCGCGGCCTGCACGCCCAGGGCGTAGAAACCGTCGTCGTCTCCCTGGGCGCGCAAGGCGCTTTCATGAGCAGCCCCGAAGGCGCCTGGCTGGCCGCACCCTTGCCCGTCAAGCCCGTGAGCACCGTGGGCGCAGGCGATGCGCAAGTGGCCGGCCTGCTCGCCGCGCGGCATGCAGGGCTGGATTGGCGCGAGGCTTTGCGGCATGGCGTGGCCTTTGCCACGGCCAAATTGAAACGATTGGGGCCGGATTTGCCGCCTGCCAGTGAAATCAATGCCTTGTTGCAGGCCATTACCTTGTCGGCCATTCCATCATGATTCATCTTCCTGAATCCATGCGTGAAAACATGGCTGCAAACAAAATGAATTAATCATTCAAAGAAAATGACCTTCACCGACCTTCAAGCCCGCTATCCCGATTTTTGCGGCGATTTTTCCCCCGATTTCGGCCTGCCCACGCAGGCGGATTTTGATCGGCTGGAAAAAGCATTCGGCGTGGTTTTCCCGAAAAGCTATGTCGAATTTCAAACCCGATACGCGGCCCGCATGCGCGCGGTGGGCGATGGCTTTCGGTGGGCCAATGCCGGTTTGGAGCCGCATTTGAGTCTGGAAAGCCTGCTGGGCGAGGCGCAGGGCAGCGGCTATCTGGCGCTGGGGCTGCTGCCGTTCTGGAAAGACGGCGGCGACGGGCTGGCCTTTCAGCTCGATGGCGCGCCCAACCCGGCGGAGCCGCCGGTGGTGTGGTTCATGCGCGATGGCAGCACCTTCCCGCTGGCCGATGGCTTTGTGCCCTGGCTGGCTGCGTGCTATGAAGATTTGCGCCGCGATTTGATGTCTCATTTCAACCTGTAATCACCTTGCCGGAGCTGCAAGCCATGCCTTCCTCCCTGCTGGTCATCATCAACACGCCCGCCCGCGCCACGCATTCGCTGCTGGCGCGCGAGGCGCTGCGCGAAGCCGCCCGCGCCATGCAGCTGCCCTTGCGCATCGAAACCCTGCTGGAAAGCGGCGCGCAAGACCCTCTTGCGCCCGAAGAACTGGCCGCCGCGCCGCTGGTGCTGTGCGTGGGCGAAGCGCCCGCGCAGCGACTGGCGGGCAAGGCCGCACACGTGGCCACGCTGGCCGCCGTACTGGCCGATGCGGCGGGCGTGCTGCGCCAGTGTTTGCAGCAAGAAGGCGCCGATTCACCCGCAGATTCGCCCGCCGGCGCTCCCGGTTTGATAGCGGCCCGCGCTGATGCCACGGGGGCCACGGGGGCAAGCGGCCCCAAAGAGGCTGAACGGCCAGGCGCTGAAAACTGGCAGGCGCTCAAAGTCGTTGCCGTCACCTCCTGCCCCACGGGCATTGCCCACACCTTCATGGCCGAAGAAGGGCTGAAGGCCGCCGCCGCCGCGCTGGGCTGCCAGATGAAGGTGGAAACGCAAGGCTCGGTCGGCGCGCAAAACACCCTTTCGCCTGACGACATTGCGGCGGCTGATCTGGTCATCATCGCCGCCGACACGCAAGTGGACGCCAGCCGCTTTGCGGGCAAGCGCCTTTTTGCCAGCGGCACCAAGGCGGCCATCAAAAACGGCCAGGGCCTGATCCGCCAGGCGCTGGCCGAAGCGCAGCCGCACGGCGCGGCCCCATCCGCCCCAAAAGAAGCCGCCCCCGCCGCCAAAAAAGAGCGCACCGGGGCCTACAAGCACCTGATGACGGGCGTGTCCTTCATGCTGCCCTTTGTGGTTACCGGCGGGCTGCTCATTGCGCTGGGCTTCGCGCTGGGCGGTATTTACGTGTATGACGACGCGCACCGGGGCACGCTGGGCTGGACGCTGTTTTCCATTGGCAAAAGCGCCACCTTCGCGCTCATGATTCCCGTGCTCTCGGGCTACATCGCCTACTCCGTGGCCGACCGCCCCGGCATCACGCCCGGCATGGCTGGCGGGATGATTGCAAACAGCATCGGCGCGGGCTTTCTGGGCGGCCTGGCCTCCGGCTTCATCGCGGGCTACGCCGTCAAGTGGCTGAACGAAAAAATCCGGCTGGGCCGCAACCTGGACGGCCTCAAGCCCGTGCTCATCCTCCCGCTGCTGGGCACGCTCATCACCGGCTTGCTCATGTATTACGTGATCGGCCAGCCCGTGGCCGCGCTGCTGGCCGCGCTCACCCAGTGGCTCAAGGGCCTGCAAGGCAGCAGCGCCTTGCTGCTGGGCCTGCTGCTGGGCGGCATGATGGCCATCGACATGGGCGGCCCCATCAACAAGGCCGCCTACACCTTCGGCACCGGCCTGATCGCCAGCGAGGTCTATTCGCCCATGGCCGCCGTCATGGCCGCCGGCATGACGCCGCCGCTGGCCATCGCCCTGGCCGCCTGGCTGTTCAAAAGCCGCTTCAGCGCCGAAGAGCGCGACGGCGCCAAAGCCGCCGCCGTCATGGGCCTGGCCTTCATCACCGAAGGCGCCATTCCCTTCGCCGCCAAAGACCCGCTGCGCGTCATTCCCGCCCTGGCCGCAGGCTCGGCCCTCACCGGCGCGGTTTCCATGCTCGCAGGGTGCGAATTGCGCGTGCCCCACGGCGGCGCCTTCGTGCTGCCCATCCCCAATGCCGTCACCCATCTGGGCCTGTATCTGGCAGCGATTGCCGCCGGAACAGTCTTGAGCGCCGTGCTGCTGGGCGCGCTCAAGAAACCCGCGCAAACAGCCTGAAAGCGCCCTGCCCTGCCCCGCCAGCGATTTTTTCGCTCCTGCATTCATGGCAAGGTTTCCTGACTGCACCAGGACATCACGGCATTACGCCGGCTGAAATCCGCTCCTTTTTTTGATGTTGAACAGCCTTTGCCTTGTCCTTTGCCGCCGCCCGCGCCGCCATCGCTGATTCAAAAACCATGCCCAATAATCATGAAAAAGATTTGCGAACAGGTGAAAGTTTTTGATTTGGAACCGTTCGAAGCGGGCGACGGGGAAACTTTTCGATTTCGTTTGGAAATCCTGCAAGAAAGGGGCGAAAAAATCTTTTTCGGCAAGGTTTACAGGCTGGAGACCTACCGGCTCCAGCCAACGTTTCCCCAGAGCCAAGGCAATCCGCCTGACTGGATCAATGATGCGCTTATTTTCGTAATGGACGAAATGTTTGATCCAGACAAATTGAAAGGCCAGTCCTGGAATGAAGTCCTTGAAAAGTTTCTCATTGCGGTGGATAAGATATTTTCCTGAAGCGCCCGCAGGGAAAACAAGCGGTTCAAAATCAGGTTTCAGATACCTGGCGAGTTTTCCAAACGGCTTGATGCCACTGCCACGCCAAACGCATTGAAAGCCGCAAGGCCCGTCCGCCGCTTATTCCCAGAACCTGTTCAAAATCTTTTGCTCAAGAGAGCCAGGATGCCAAATAAACGAACGGCAAGCTGGCGCGAAGCAGCCGCTCACCGCTCTTCCACAGCCTCCGGCTTTTCTCCAGCCAGACAAGGCTGTGCTCAACCACCCAGCGTTTGGGCATTACCTTGAGAGCGTGAAGTTCGCTTCTCTTTGCGAACCATCACGCGCCTGCCCGAGATGTCTTTGACGCCTTGCAACAAATGGCTGGCCCGCGTAAGCAACACCGCACAGCAGGCTTTGCTCCCGACTCAAGCTACTCTTGCAGCGCCCCCAGCGCACGCCCATGAAGCCGAGTGCGGCAGCCAGCAGGCCCCAGCCGCCCAGCGCAGGCACGGACTGAACGGGCAGGCCGACGGTGAGGTTGCTGTGCGCAAGCGCGTCAATTCGGTCATGGCGCAGTTCAAAAAAAATGACGATCAACATGATGCGGGCTGGCACGCGCAACGTGACAGAAATACAAGGCAGCAAGTTGCTGACGGATGCTGATTTCAAATAGGCAACCAGAATAAAGGCCGTCCGAGACCTGCTTGGACGGCCTTTTTTGTGGCTTGAAACAAGCGCGCTCTGCACATCATGTATTGCGGTCATCAGCTTGGGAAAACCTGGCTGCATTTGACTCCACCTTCCATGTGGAAAAAAGGGCTGATTCCGCTCCTTAAAAAGGAGCATGATGTCCTAGTGAAACGTGCGCAGGAACCGTTTTTAGCCCTGTTCAATTTGCTCCTTCTTTTGATGCTTCCTGGCGGAACCATGCTTTGGGCCAGGCCGCGAAGGCTGCGGAGCGGAATGCCCCGGCAAAGAAGAAAGGCCGCAAGAGAACAAAAGCCCAAATCCGCGCTGAAATACGCCGCCGGAATCCGCTTTCAAACAAAAAAGCGCTTTTCCGGAAAAAGCGCCTGTGAACGGGTTTTCAAATGCGAATGAAATGTTCGCGGTAATGCAGCAGCTCGTCGATGGATTCGTGCACGTCGGCCAGCGCGGTGTGGGCCTGGCGTTTTTGGAAGGCGTCCGCAACCTCGGGCTTCCAGCGGCGGGCCAGTTCCTTGAGGGTGCTCACGTCAATATTGCGGTAGTGGAAAAACGATTCCAGCCGGGGCATGTATTTGACGAGAAAGCGCCTGTCTTGCCCGATGGTGTTGCCGCACATGGGCGCCACGCCCTTGGAGACGTAGCGCGAGATGAAGGCGATGAGCTGCTGCTCGGCTTCGCCTTCGGTGAGGGTGGAGGCGCGGACTTTTTCTGTCAGCCCGCTGCGGCCATGCGTGCCCCGGTTCCAGGCGTCCATGCCGGCCAGCAGCTCGTCGCTTTGGTGGATGACCAGCACGGGGCCTTCCACGCGAGTTTGCAGCTGCGGGTCGGTGATGACGATGGCGATTTCCAGCAGGCGCTCGCGTTCGGGGTCCAGACCGCTCATTTCGCAGTCCAGCCAGACGAGGTTCTGGTCTGAAAAAGCCAGGGCGGGCGTTGGGTTGGCAGTGTGGTTTTCAGTCATGGGCGCGGATTTTCTTCTTTTGGCAAGGCGCGGCGGCCTGCGCACCCGAAATCTGCTTCATTCCTGCCCCGCTTCCCGCACGATCGCTTCCTTCCGCCACATTGGCACACATGAACAATCCCAACCATCCACGTCAGGACTTCCTGAATGGACATCCACAAAGCGTGTGTTTCCGTGAGCTTCAGCCCGGCGCTTTCCGTGAGACGGCCAGGAACGCCTGTCAGCACCTGCTGGCAGCGCTGCACTACGGCAAGCCTGGAGGCATGCGTTGAGCCGGTGATGAGCTGGCAATGGCACAGCTTGCCAGTCACGGCGCTTTACCAGGCTGCTGCAGCGCCTGATGATCACAAGCGCTTTCGCACCAAGCCCTACACGCCCAGAACCCATGGCAATGGCCGAGCGGTTCATCCAGACTTTGTTCAGACAGTGGGCCTATGCGTATCGCTATTGCGCTTCAGACCACTGCATTGATGAGCTGGCGCCGTGGGATGCAGCGCGACAACTTCCATCGCCCTTACTCTGCTGACAAACACAACCTCCCGCTTGTTGCCTCAAGCTTGAAGGGAGCATCGCATTGAGAAGCCACGACTAACCACCTGCGCTTCGCATTCCGACCTGACCCGTTTTCCGCACCTGAGGCTGGGCCGTGAACGGATTCAGGCATGAGCCGAAACAGCTTTTCATGGAACACCTTTAATGCAGGCCGTCAAGAAAAATTGCAAATCAATATTGCACGATGCGGATAATATGAAAAATATTTTTACCATCAGAACACTTTTACATTCACGTAAATTATATTTTACATTCATATTGCTATTTGTGTGACTTCTCCCAATGAAAGGGGATTCGTTCTACGCAAGCGTCCTGGCTCGTGTTTCTATATGCATTTTTCCGAAATAGAAATTATCAAAACAAGAATGTTGGCCGTCATTGAAGGCACATGTAAACAAACAGAGAAAATAAATATTCGGAAGGATTGCCGCGTTACCTGGCGACACGTTTTCTAAATGCTTTTCCCAGGGTAATCACCCCAGCTATCTTTTTCAAATACAGATGCCGACAATGAATGCGTCTGCCAGCCTTTTGGGATATGTGGCACAGGTAGCAACCTTGGTCAAAGGAAAGGACTCAACATGACCGCTGTCAATTTTTCTTCCCATGCCAACGCTGCGCGCACGGGCGCTGCCAGAGGCTCCGTTTCAGTCCAGCAGGGCGATACGCTTTCGGCCATTGCCGCGCGCAATGGCGTTTCGCTTCAGGCGCTTTTGGCAGCCAATCCGCAGATCAGCAATCCTGATTTGATTTTTGCTGGCGACACCATTAATTTGCCGGGCGGTGCAGGCGCTGCTGGCGGCGGCGCGGCAAACCAGACCGCAGGCGTGCAGCAGACGGCGGCGGCTTCTGGTGCGGGCGGCTCGCAGCCTTCTGGCATGAGCATGAGCCAGGCGGGGCTGGATATGGTCAAGAAATACGAGGGCCTGCGCACTACGGCTTATCGCGACCCGGTGGGCATTTTGACCATCGGCTACGGCCATACAGGCAGTGATGTGCGTGAAGGCCAGACCATTAGCGAAGCACAGGCGACCGAGCTGCTGCGCAAAGACCTGGGCACGGCCGAGAACGCCGTGCGCAAGGCCGTGAAGGTGCCGCTGACACAAGGCCAGTTCGACGCGCTGGTGAGCTTTACCTTCAACTGCGGCGCGGGCACGCTCCAGAAATCGACCATTCTGGAAAAGCTCAACGCAGGCGATTACGCCGGAGCGCAAGCCGAATTTGGCAAGTACAACCACGGTGGCGGGCGCGTGCTGCCCGGCCTGACGCGCCGGCGCAATGAGGAAGCGCAGATGTTTGGCAATCAAAAGCCAACAGGCGCTGGCGGCGCGCAAAGCCAGCAGCCTTCTCCTGCAGCGCCCAGCACGGGCGGCGGCCAGCCCGCCAAGGCCGCAGGCGGCTCCTATACCGTGAAGAAGGGCGATACCTTGTGGGATATCGCGCGCGCGCATGGCGTTTCGCTCAAGAGCCTGATTGCGGCCAATCCGCAAATCGCCAACCCTGACCTGATTTATCCCAATCAAAAGATCAACCTGCCTTCCGGCGCGCAAGGCGCAGGCAGAACGGGGGGAGCCGGCGGGACTGGCAGTGCGCAAGGCACGCAAGGCACTTCCACGCCCACGCCAGCAGGCAACGGGAAAGGCGCCAACACGGCAGCCATCGCCAAGAGCTTTGAAGGCCGCAACGCCTCCGAACTCAAGCGCAGCGGCGCGCTGCCGATGAATCCCAATGTGCCCAACAACGTCTGCTGCGCCAATTTCGTCTCGGCGGTATTGCAGAAAAACGGCCTGCTGTCGGCAGGCGAGCACACCGACGCCGTGCGCCAGCTGGATGTCACGCTGCGCCGCAAGGGCTGGCAGCCGGTGTCGCTGGCCAACGCCAAGCCGGGCGACGTGGTCATCATGGAACGCAATGGCGTTTCGCACACGGAAATCGTGGCGTCGAATGAAAACGGCAAGGTCACGCTGATTGGTTCCAACAACCGCAATGCGGATGGCAGTCAGCGCATTACTTACGACACCAGCAACTGGTGGCATAACCACCTCTCCGCCATCCTGACGCCGCCGAATTGATCGGCAGCAAAGCAGAGCGGCGTCGCGCCGCTTTCTGGCGTGGCCCGCAACGGCCCCTGCCCATGGTTCAGTGGGCAGGGGTTTTTCGTAGGGCGGCGGCGCGCCTCAAGGCGCATTCAACGTTCTGTTGCAGCGCCATTTGTTGGCAATGCTGAAATGCCCCGTTTCAAACAACCGGAGTGAAAACATGAAATTTCCCGTGAAGTGGCTGGCCTTGCCGCTGGTCTTGTCCATCATGCCTGCCGCAGGAGCGGGCGCTCCCAGCGTGCACAAAGCGGATGACGATGCCATCACCGCCATCGCCATTCAGGCGGCCGCACAATCACTCAAGCTGGATGCGGAGCAGCTGAAGCTGGCGCCAGAAAACATTCGCTACGACGGCGACTGGGCCTTCATGCAGGCCCGCCTGCGCGATGCCGCAGACAAGCGCTTTGACTATGCGGGCACCGCCCTGCATAAAGCGGCTCAAGCGGGCGCCATGTCCGATTTATGCGTGGCGCTGCTGCGCCGCGACGGCCAGGCTTGGAAGCTGATTGACATTGCCGTTGGCCCCAGCGATGTGGCCTGGGAAGACTGGGCTGGGCGGCACCACGCACCCGAAGGGCTTTTCAAATGAAAGCGCGCCGCCTGCTGTGGCCTGCCGTCATGGGCTTGCTGGCGGCAGCGCTGGCGCAGGGAACCTGGGCGGCGGCAGATGCGGACGCCAGCCCGCCCCAAGCCGCGCCTGTGCAAACTGCGCCTGCAGCCGCCGAAAGCCTGCCTGCCGCCCTTCAAGGCGAGTGGGAGCCGGTGAGCCGCGCGCTGGAGTCAGCAGGCAATCTGACCTTACAGACGCAAAGCCTGATCTGGTCACCCTGTGGCGCGGCGGCCCATGCCATGCAAGTGCAAGCCGATGGCGCAGGCCATCTGCTGAAACTGGTGGGCCAGTCAGCCTGCCAGCTTGACGGCACGCCTGTCAGCCATTTGCGCGTGCAGCGCAGCGCCAAGCAGGCGTGTGATCTGGAAGTGGCTGTGTTTGCCAACGACAAGCAGCTGGCCAAGGGCGAGCGCCTCGCCTGGGGTGTGTACACGCAGGCATCTTGCCCAGAAGGCGGCGCGCCCGGTACGGCGGGCGGGCACTGACACTTGGTTCTTCAAAAAAGCGGATGGGTGCGCATGCGGAATGCATTTGCACCCATCCGCTTTGTTTTGCTTCTGACTGCGGAGACGCCTGGTTTCGCAAGGGTTCCCGCCCCGGTGGGCGCGGAATTTGGCTTGATCTCCTGCATGTTCCAGCCAAACAAGCTCAGCGCCCAATTGATCAGACGGCCCGAGTAGCCGCCATCCACAAAGACAGTCTTGAGGCACTCAAAGCGCAAGAACAGCCTCACCAGCAAAGCCCTGACACCCACGCGGCCCTGAATGCCTGCCGAATGCACCACCACGGCCAGCAGCAGCCCCATTGTGTCTACGGCTATGTGGCGCTTGTGCCCCTTGACTCTTTTGCCTGCGTCGTATCCGCGCTGCCCTCATTTGAGACAGTCTTGACCGATTGGGAGTCGATGATGGCCGCGCTGGGCCTGGCGCCTGCTGGCGCAGTCGCACCAGCGGGCAGAGGTGTTGTAGACCTGTTTCCAGAGCGGGTAGCCCTTGGGCAGTGCGCGCTATCGACGGTCTGTTCACCGGTCATGTCATTTGGATACATGACGATCGTTTGCCGCAAATTCTCTCTTTGAGAACAGTCTCTGGGACCTCATGCTCCGAATAAGGGCGCGAAACGAGGCCGTCTGCTCCGCGCGGGGCGCGGCTACTCCAGGCTTTCGCCTTCGGCGGCTTCCACGATGAAGCGCACGCGGCGCTGGCCCTGCCATTCGTCCACATCCAGCCGGTAGGCCAGGCGCGGGCGCTCGGGCAGGGGGCCGGTGTGGTTGAACCAGATGGCGTCCACCGCCTCGCCCGCGTGGCGCAGTTTGAGCGACAGGTGCTTTTCGCCGCCGACCAGGCGCTGGCTGATGACTTGCACTTCGTCGCAGAAAAGCGGCGCGGGAAAGCCCTGGCCCCAGACTTCGGCTTGAAGGGCTTCGGCCACGTCCGGGCAGCGGTATTGGGCAGGCAGGGAGCCGTCGGTTTCCATGCAGCAGCTCAGGGCGTCGGCGTCCAGCTCTTCGGCGGCCACTTGCTCGAAGGCGCGGCGAAAGGCGTCGAACTGGCCGCGCGCGATGGTGCAGCCCGCCGCCATGGCGTGGCCGCCAAATTTGAGCAGCGTGCCGGGGCTGCGCTTGGCCACCAGATCGAGCGCGTCGCGCAGGTGAAAGCCGGGGATGGAGCGGCCCGATCCCTTGAGTTCGCCTTCTTTGCCGGGCGCGCCGCTGGCGGCAAAGACGAAGGCGGGGCGGCGCCATTTGTCTTTCAGGCGCGAGGCGACGATGCCGACCACGCCTTCGTGAAAGCTGTCGTCATGCACGCTCAGGGCCACCGGCAGGGCGGCCTCGCCGTCAAACAGGTTTTCCACGTGCAGCAGGGCCTGCTCGCGCATGCCGTTTTCGATTTCGCGGCGCTGGCGGTTGATGGCGTCCAGCCGCGCGGCCAGCTCTCGGGCGCGGGCTGCGTCGTCGGTGAGCAGCAGCTCGATGCCAATCGTCATGTCGGCCAGGCGGCCGGCGGCGTTGATGCGCGGCCCCAGGGCAAAGCCGAAATCGGCGGCGCTGGCTTTGGCCCACGGGCGGCCCGATGCCTCAAACAGCGCGGCCAGGCCCGGCTGCATGTGCCCGGCGCGAATGCGGCGCAGGCCCTGGGCGACAAGGCGGCGGTTGTTTTCGTCCAGCCGCACCACATCGGCCACGGTGCCCAGGGCGATGAGGGGCAGCAGCGCATCCAGCCGGGGCTGGCTGGCGGCGGTGAAGGCGCCGCGCGCGCGCAGCTCGGCGCGCAAGGCCAGCAGCACGTAAAACATGACGCCCACGCCCGCCATGCTTTTGCTGGCAAAGCCGCAGCCGGGCTGGTTGGGATTGACGATGACATGGGCCGCCGGCAGCGCAGGGCCGGGCAGGTGGTGGTCGGTGACGAGCACTTGCAGGCCCAGCTCCCGCGCGGCCTGCACGCCTTCCACGCTGGCAATGCCGTTGTCCACGGTGAGCAGCACGTCGGCCCCGCGTTCGGCCACGCGGCGCGCGATGGGAGGCGTGAGGCCGTAGCCGTCGCACACGCGGTCGGGCACCAGGTAGTCCACGTGCGCCGCGCCCAGCATGCGCAGGCCGCGCACGCCCACGGCACAGGCGGTGGCGCCGTCGCAGTCGTAATCGGCCACAAAGCAAATGCGCTTGCGCGCGGCCATGGCGTCGGCCAGCAGGCGGGCGGCTTCGGGCGCGCCTTTGAGGCCGCCGCCGCTTTCAGGACTGCCGCCGCTTTCAGGGCCGACAGGCGGCAGCAGGCGCGAGAGGGCCGGGTCCAGCTCGGCCGCCCGGCGCACGCCGCGCGCGGCCAGCAGGCGCGCCAGCAGCGGGTGCACGCCCGCCTGCTCCAGCGCCCAGGCGGCGCGGGGGGGCACGTCGCGCGCGCGCAGCTGCACGCCAGCCTGGACGGCGGCGCTCATGCGGCGGCTCCGGCGGCAGGTGCAGGCGGCAAGGCTGGCTCCACTTCAGCGCGGATGATTTCCAGCCGGCGCGCATCCACGCACTGCGGCGCCAGGCGCCGCACGGTGGCCAGCGCCCGGCGCGCGGCCTGCGGCTGGCCATTGCGCGCCAGCGCCAGCGACAGCTCGCAGGCAAAAGAAATGGCAGACCACCAGAACACGGGGTTGCGCTGCGTCCACTCCAGCGCGGTGCGGCAGGCGGCGGTCAGCAGCGCCACGGCCTGGCCGAAGTCGGCATGCCGCGCATCATCGAGCGCCAGCAGGCCGCGTATGCCCTGCTCGTACATGGCGATGAAAGGGGGCAGCTCTCGCGTATTCACCCGCGCCAGCAGCCGCCGGGCTTCATCAAACTGCCCCAGCCGCTCGCGCGTGATGGCCAGGTCCATCAGCCATTCGGGCCGGTCCGGCGCGGCAGCCAGCATGCCCTCCAGCACGGCGGCGGCCGTGGCGAAATCGCCCGCGCGCGCGGGCAGCAGGTATTCAAAAATGCCCAGCGGCTGACGGCTGGCCGCATCGGCCCCGCCGGCCTCAGCCTCCGGGCGGCAAGGGTGCGCCAGCAGCTCGGCGCGCGCAGCGGCCACGCCCTGATAGCGCGCGGTCATGCAAGCGCTGTAAAAAGCCAGTTCCCAGGCCATTTCACGCAGGCCGGGCGCCCACGGCCGGCTCAGCGCCGCATCCGTGAGCGCCTGAAGGCTCTCCTGCAAGCCCATCGCGTCGCCCGCCAGCGCGGCGCACAGCCCCTGCCGGTGCTGCAAGACATGACGCCACGCCAGCGCGCAGGAGGCAAACGGCGCCGCCATGCCCAGCGCCGCCAGCAGCGCCACCCACCAGGGCCACTGGCGGTACAGCGCCAGCGCCAGCGCCACGCTCAGCCCCAGCAGCAGGGGGCGATGCCGCGCCGCCGTCTGGCGCAAGCCCTGGGCGAGGCTCAAACTTTGCTGCTCCATCTCCGCCACCAGGCTGGCCGCCAGGTCTGCCCATTGCTGCGGCGTGACTTCATCGGGCGGCACGCCAAAGCGCTGCCGCGCCGCTTCTTCCAGCGGCAGCAAGTCGCTGGCCATGTTCAGGATGCGCACGTTGCCCAGCTGCGGAAATTCGCGCCCGATCACTTCCAGCGCCTGCCGCGCGTCGCTGGCCTGCACCACGCCCTGCGCGCGCCGCCCGCCGGGAGCCGTGGCGGTGTAGAGCCAGTGTTTGCGGAAAGTGCGGGTTTCTTGCTGTGCCATGCGGCGATTGTGGCAAGGCGGGCAAAGCCGCCGCTCTGGCCAGCCTGCCCGCGAGCGCTGGCGGGGAGCGATGGCGGGGAAATGGACAGAAAAACAGTCCATGCGCAGGGCCAGGCTCACGCGAGGCCTGGCCTGATTTCGCTCCTCTATCCATAGCATGAGGTCCTAGAAGAAACTGCGCAGCAAGGCATTCAGGACCCCTTGAATTTGCTCCTGTTTTGGGTGTTCTCTGATGGATATTGCCAAGGCGCAGGCTCTTTTCCGCTCAGGCTCTCTGAACAGGTTTTCAGCGCTTCAGCGGCCTGCTTGCCGCGTTTTCCAGCGCGGGCAGAGCTTGAGCGGGCGCGAATCCGCCCGCTGGCGTCAATGCTTGAATTTGCCTTCCGGCGTCAGCACGGCCAGATCGGTGTGGCTGGCGCCCTGGCGCTCGCCCTTGTAGTTCAGACCGTAGCCGGTGCCCAGGTCAATGTTGGCGGCAGCATCCAGCCAGCGCGAGAGGTCGGTCTTGTTTTTCACCTGCCCGTTTTTCACGGCTTCAATCAGCAGGCGGGCGTTCAGGTAGCTTTCAAAGCTGAGGTAAGAGGGCTTGAGGCCCGCCGCCTTGGCGATGCGCTGGTAGTCCTGCTGGGCGGGCAGGCGGCTGCCCCACGGGCTGGGGGTGACGGTGACGAAAGCGGCCATGCCCATGTGGCCTTTTACGCGGTCGGCGTACTGGGCGTCGGCCTGCGCGGCCAGGTTCAGCACCAGCGGCAGGGCGGCCTTGGCGCGCCAGGCGTCCAGCAAGGCGGCCGATTGCTGGCTGTCGGCCAGCAGCAGCAGCGCGTCGGGGCGGGAGGCCATCAGCTCCTCGGCGGCGCGGCGGTAGTCCGGCAAGCTGGCGTTGAAGCGGCGGGGCACGAAGCGCAGGTCCGGAAAGCGGTCGCGCAGCTTGTCCAGCTCGCTGGCGTAGTCGATGCCAAAACCGTCTTCCTGAATGAACACGCCCACGCTTTTGAGACCGGTGGCGTTGATGAAGCCCAGCAGCCGCAACAGCTCGCTGCTGGCCGGGGCGCGCACGGCGTAGGTGTACCAGGCCTGTTTGCCGCGCAGGGCGGACGAACCGGCCACGGGGCCAAGCAGGGGCACTTTGGCCTTGGCGCAGATTTGCTGCTGCGCCAGGCAGCTGGGGGAGCCAAAGCACGACAAAAAAGCTTGCGCGCTGGACACTGCGGACGAGGCGGCTTGCGTGGCCTTGACGGCGCTGTAGCCGTCATCCAGCGATTTCAGCTCGATGCGCACGCCGCCCTTGGCGTTCCGGTTGTAGTCGTCCAGCGTGGCGCGGGTCATGGCGTTGATTTCGCGGCCTGCCTGCGCCAGGGGGCCGCTGAGCGGCACGATCTGGACCACCTCCAGCGCCTCTTGCGCGCAGGCGGCCAGCGGAACAGCGCCCCACGCCACGGCGCAGGCCGTGGCCATCACGAATTTCAGCAGCGCAGCCATGCGGTGTTTCCCCAGAGTGAGTTGGTGCCAATGCGTTGATACGAACATGACGTATCGTTAAGTATCGCCTAGTTACATTGGCCCATGCCATAGCCGCGCCAAGCTGATGCTTGCGGAATGCGAAACAAACAGCCGTATGAAGCAGGCGTTCGCGTGCGGCAGGCGCGTTTCGCCTTGCGCTTTTGCAAGCGCAGGCAGCCCGGTGAAAGCTGAAAAACGCGCCATCGAATCAAGCAAGCGCCCAAGCAGCTGCCCGAGCGCGCCGCCCGTCATATCTGAAGCCACTCGCGCCAGGTTTTTTCATCGGCGCGCAGCGCCTGCGGCGTGCCTTCAAAGACGATGCGGCCCTGCCCCATCACCAGCGCACGGGTGGCAATGCGCAGCGCGATGGAGAGCTTTTGCTCGATGAGCAAGATGCCCAGGCCCCGCGCTTGCAGCATTTGCAGGCAGCGGCCCACCTGCTGGGCCATCAGGGGCGACAGCCCTTCCGTGGGTTCATCCACCAGCAGCAAATCGGGGTTGCCCATGAGCGTGCGGCAGAGCGTGAGCATTTGCTGCTCGCCGCCGGAGAGCACGCCCGCTTCGGTGCGCTCGCGCGCCTTGAGCGGCGCAAACAGCTCGAACATGTCTTGCATGCGCCAGGGCGCGCGCCCGGCCGCCCCCTGATTCGCGCCCTGTTTCGCGCCCTGTTTTTCGCCCAGCAGCAGGTTCTGGCGCACGGTCAGGCGCGGAAAGACATCGCGGCTTTCGGGCACATAACCCAGCCCCAGGCGGGCGATTTCATGCGCGGGCCGCCCCAGCAGCGGCTGGCCGCGCCAGCTCACGCTTCCGCTGGCGGGCAGCAGCCCCATGATGGCCTTGGCGCAAGTGGAGCGCCCCGCGCCATTGCGCCCCAGCAGCGCCACGATTTCGCCCGGCGCCACTTCCAGCCGCACGCCGTGCAGCACTTCGCTTTTGCCGTAGCAGGCGCGCAAGTCGCGCACAAGCAGCGTCATGCCCGCCCTCCCGCATGGGCGGCCTGAAGCGAATCCGGTGCATCCGGCCCATCCGCTTCGCTGCCCAGGTAAACCGCTTTCACGCGCGCATCGGCGCGCACGGTCTCGGGCGTGTCAAACGCCAGCAAGCGCCCTTGCGCCAGCACGGCGATGCGGTCTGCCAGGCTGAAAACCACGCCCATGTCGTGCTCCACCATCAGCAGCGTGCGCCCGGCCGTCAGCTCGCGGATGAGGCCGATGAAATGCGCCGTCTCATCCGCGTTCATGCCTGCTGTCGGCTCGTCCAGCAACACCACGCGCGCGCCGCCAGCCAGCGTGATGCCGATTTCCAGCGCCCGCTGCTCCGCATACGCCAGGTGCGCCGCCATCGCGTGGCGGCGGTGCGCCAGGCGCGTGCGCTCCAGCAGCTCATCGGTGCGCTGGTTCACATCGCGCAAGCGGCCCAGCCAGCGCAGCAGGCTGTAGCGGTAGCCCAGCGCCCACAGCGCGGCGCAACGCAGGTTGTCCTGCACGCTCAGGCCGCCAAACACGCGCGAGACCTGAAAACTGCGCGACAGGCCCATGCGGTTGATCTCAAAAGGCCGTTTGCCATCCACGCGCGCCCCGTGCAGCCAGATTTGCCCGCCATCAGGGCGCGTGCGCCCGCTGATCAGATCAAACAGCGTGGACTTGCCCGCGCCATTAGGCCCAATCACCGCCACGCGCTCGCCCGGCTGCACCGCCAGGCTCACGCCGCCGATGATTTCGCTGGCGCCAAAGCGCTTGCGCACGTCTTGCAGGGCCAGGGCGGGCAATGTCATGGATAAATTCCGGTTTTCAGCGTCAAAATCTCGCGCGCTGGCATCGTTATTTCATTATCAACGTGAATGGCAGATAAAGGCTATGCGCGCAGCGCCGTCAAATCATGGCTTCAAATCACAAAGGCGGCTTGCAAATGCTATTTTCGCCTTGGGCGAAACGGCCTGCGCACTCATTCCAATCCGGCTTTCCACCCATCCATGCCGCATCAAATTTCCTGGCCGTGCCCGCCGTTTTCGCACATGAACTCTTCCGCCACCTATTCATTTTCCAATAGCGAATATACCGCCTCCGGCGCGCCCTTTTCCCAGAACCTGAAGAACGCGCAGGGCGAATCGGGATGGCGCAAAACGCAGCCAGTGGCGAAGCAGGCTGAAGCCCCTATTTAGCTCCTCTATTCATAGCATGAGGTCCTAGTGGAACGTGCGCAGTCGCCCGTTTTCACGGCCTTGAATTTGCTCCTTTTTTATTATGCCAACCCCACCCCGGGGTCTTCCTGCAAGCGCCTGGGCCTGCGCGCTCGCCGGAATGCCTGCGTTTCCGCCCGCCATCAAACACATTGCGCTGGCATAGCCTTTTCCGGGCGATAAATTCAGTGCAGGCGTCGCATTTTCAAAAACCCGTTCCTGAAAATCTGAAGCGCATGAAAAACCGCCTGCGTATCACTGGCGGTTTTGTTTTTGACGCCCGGCGGATCAGGCGGGAAGAAATGGATAGTCAATATAGCCATACTCGCCGCCGCCAAACAGAGTGGGGCGGTCCGGGGCATTGAGCGCGCCGTTTTGCTCAAAACGGCGCGGCAGATCGGGATTGGCCAAGAAAAGCGAACCATAGGCGATCAAACTGGCAATGCCTTTTTGCAGCTCGGCTTCGCCGCTTTCGCGGGTATAAGCCGTGCCTGCCACAAGTGTATGTGAAACGAGTTTTCCGAATATCTCAATCTCATCGCCTTGCGGATAATGCGGCAGCAGCGGGAACATGGGGCTGCGTTTCATCAATTCCACAAAAGCAAAATCAAGCTGGTTCAGCTCGTTGATCAAATAAGTGTAAGTTGCCAAGGGATCATCGAACGCAATGCCCGCGTAAGGGTGCAACGGACTGATTTTGATGCCGACTTTGCCGCCGCCCACGGCGGCAATCAGCGTGCGCATGACTTCCAGCGTGAAACGCGCTGGCGATGCTGCCGCCATATTCTCATCCGCGCGGTGGTTGGCGGAATCAGACAAGAACTGCTGCGGCAAATAGCCATTGGCGGCATGCAGCTCCACGCCGTCAAATCCGGCGGCCACGGCATTTTGGGCCGCCTGGGCGTAGTTGGCAATGATCTGGCGAATTTCCGGCAGCGCCAGTTCGCGCGGCGTTTCATATTCCTTCATGTTTTGCGAGGTGAAATGCTGCGCGCCTTCGATTTTGACGGCCGAAGGCGCCACGGGCAATTGGCCGCCGCGATCCACGGAATGGCCCACGCGGCCAGTGCGCCAGAGCTGGGCGAAAATGATTCCGCCTTTTTCATGCACGGCCTGCGTGACTTTGCGCCAGGCGGCGACCTGTTTTTCTTCAAACAGGCCAGGCGTGAGCGGGCTGCCCAATGCGTCGGCGGAAATATTGATGGCTTCCGACAAAATCAGGCCCGCGCTGGCGCGCTGGGCATAATACTCCGCCGTCATGGTGCCGACCACGCCGTGAATATCAGCGCGGCTGCGCGTCATGGCGGCCATGACCATGCGGTTTTTCAGCATCAATGACCCCATCCGGAATGATTCAAGCAGTTTCATGCGTTTTCTCCTGAAAATGGTTTGGAGAATTCAACTCCGCAATTAGCTGATTGACATCAGCGCATTTTCCTCATTTCGCCAAATGGAGCCTGTCCAGCTCATGGCGCCGGCCCGGTAACCAATCAGCAGCAAAACGGCATTCCGGGCGCCGAATGCGTTCATTCCAGAACCCTTTATGCGAATATATGAAGGGACTGACAGCATATTTCCCTTTCGCAGAAATAATGCGCAATAAAATGGAAAACACTGTTCATTCAACGGAACAATCATGCTGATATTGGATGACATGGCGCTTTTTGTGGCCGTGGCGCGGGCTGGCAGCTTCACGCAGGCGGCGCAGTCGCTGGAGATGCCCAAGTCCACGCTGTCGGCGCGCGTCAGCCGGCTGGAGCAGCGCATGGGCTTGCCGCTGCTCGAACGCAGCACTCGCAAAGTGGAGCTGAGGGAGGCGGGCCGCCTGTATTTCAACCGGGCCGACGCACTTGTGAGCGAAGCTGGGCTGTTGCATGAGCAGCTGGGCCATCTGCTGCGCGAGCCGCAAGGGCTGCTGCGCCTTTCCGTGCCTGTGGACTTCACGCATGAATTCATTGCGCCGTATCTTGGGGAGTTCTGCGAACGGTTTCCGCTCATTCAGCTCTCTTTTGATGTGACGCCGCGCAAGGTCAATCTGATCAGCGAGAGGTTTGACGTGGCCATTCGCGCAGGCAAGCAGCCGGATTCAGGGCTGGTGCAGCGCCTGCTGGCCATGTTTTCAGGCGGGCTGTATGCCGCGCCTGCCTATGTGGCGCGGCACGGCGAGCCGCTGGAGCCTGCCGATCTGGCCCGGCACCAGTGCCTTCGCTTTCCACCAGGTTTTGATGATGTGTGGGAGTTGCGCCACGCACATGAAATGGCCGCCCAGGCAGACGGCGATTCGGCCAATGACACAACGATTGACGGCAACACGCCCAGCCCGCAATCACGCAGCATCCGCGTAAATGGCCGCATTGCTTCCAACAGCCTGGGATTGAACCTGCGCCTGGCGCTGCACGGTTTTGGCATCGCAGCGCTGCCTGACGCGCTGGCCGCTCCGCTCCATATGCGGCGCAAGGCCGTCTGCAAGCGCTGCTACCAGGCCGGCAGACACGCGCCGTACCGGTTTATGCATTCACCGCCAACAAACTGCTGCCCGCCAGGGCGCAGGCGTTCATCGACTTTCTGAAAGAAAAGCTGGCCGGATTAGCTGTTTAAAAAAGCCGCCTGATTTTGTATAAGCTTCAAAAAACAAAACAGCCGCCCTTCCTTCCATAAAGCATGGCATTGAATGCCATTCAGCTCACGGAAGGAAAGGCGGCTGTAATTCTGCTTAGTGATCTATCTTTCAGGCCACAGTGAACGCGGCAGGCGGTTCTATATGCGGCAAAACCAGCGAGGGGCGCGGCTGGCGAACTTTGGCGACAGGAGCCATGACATACGCTTTGCCACTGATCACGCGCTCACCTTTCTGATTGGTTACCTCGCAATCAAGAGTGACGCGCTTTTTGGCTGCCTCCAAAGAAGCCACCGTGACGCTGGCCGTCAGCTCGTCACCGATGTGAACCGGGCGCATGAATTGCAAGCTTTGCTCCAGGTAAATCGTTCCAGGCCCAGGCAATTGGGTGCCCAGCACAGCCGAAATAAGCGCCCCGCCCAGCATGCCATGCGCAATCACGCCATGGAAAAGGGTGTCACGGGCATACGCGACATCCAAATGCGCCGGATTCACGTCGCCCGATACGGCGGCGAAAGCCAAAATATCCTGCCCTGACACTTGCCGCGTCATCTGGGCCGATTGGCCGACGCGCAGTTCGTCAAAGGTCACGTTTTCAATCCACTCGTGGGCGGATGCATTGCTTTGTGTTTCAGGTTTCATGGTGTCAACAACAGCCTCCTGAGCTGTATTTTGCACGCCAATGCTCTCCCTGCATAGCTCGGCTTCCCTTATTGCACGAACGCATCAATGCGCATATAATCGCGCCCTGCAATGCATGGGGGGGTAGCTCAGCTGGGAGAGCGCCGCGTTCGCAATGCGGAGGTCGGGAGTTCGATCCTCCTCCTCTCCACCACATATCAAAAAGCCAACCATTTCTGGTTGGCTTTTTTCTTGGGCCGTCCAATGAAAAACCCGAAAGCTTGCCGTCCAGCCCCGGTGCGGGTGGCGGGCTGGGCTGGTTTATGGCGGGCAACTCAATTGGACAAGCGCCGCTTGCCATTTGCCTGCCCGCCTGAATTTCAAAGGCGCCAGGCAAAAGCAGCCCAATAAAAAAGCAGCCGTGAAGGCTGCTTTTTTATTGGGCTGGCGGAGGCGGTGAGATTCGAACTCACGAACGGTTGCCCGTTGCCGGTTTTCAAGACCGGTGCAATCGACCACTCTGCCACACCTCCTTCCCGGTGAAGAAACACGCTTATTTAAGCTTCACTTCCTTGTATTCCACATGCTTGCGGGCCTTGGGGTCGAACTTGGTGATCGACATTTTCTCCGGCATGGTTTTCTTGTTCTTGCTGGTGGTGTAGAAGTGGCCGGTGCCAGCCGTGGATTCCAGCTTGATTTTTTCGCGTCCGCCTTTGGAAGCCATGATATTTCCTTTGTTTGTTCAGAAAACGGGATCAGGCCTGGCCGCGAGCGCGCATGTCAGCGAGCACGGCGTCAATGCCTTTTTTGTCAATCAGGCGCAGCGCAGCGCTGGTGACGCGAAGGCGCACCCAGCGGGTTTCGCTTTCAACCCAGAAACGGCGGTATTGCAGGTTCGGCAGGAACCGGCGCTTGGTTTTGTTGTTGGCATGGGAAACGTTGTTGCCAACCATGGGCTTCTTGCCCGTGACTTCGCACTTGCGTGCCATATTGGATTGCTCCGTTTTAATAACAGCCGGGGCTGGACGCCGCGCAACTCCCAGCCGCTGGCTGGCTGCAACTCGCCCCGTGCTTGACCTCGCCAGGAAAGGGTGGCGGTATCCCTTCTTTTTTGCCTTGGGTTGATTCGGCAAAGCGGCGGATTATAGCGGCGCATCCACGCCATTCGCCAGCAGCTCTCAGCCCTGCTGCTCCAGAAAGCGCTGGGCGTCCAGCGCCGCCATGCAGCCCGTGCCAGCGCTGGTAATGGCCTGGCGATAGATGAAATCCTGCACATCGCCTGCGGCGAAGACGCCGGGCACGCTGGTTTGCGTGGCAAAGCCATGGCGTCCGCCCTGGGTGACGATGTAGCCGTTTTCCAGCTCGAGCTGCCCCTGGAAGATGCCGGTGTTGGGCGCGTGGCCAATGGCGATGAAGCAGCCATGCACGGCCAGCTCCTGCGTCTGGCCGCTGGCCGTGTCTTTCAGGCGCACGCCCGTCACGCCCATCGCGTCGCCCAGCACTTCGTCCAGGGCGGCGTTGAGCTTCAGCTCGATTTTTCCTTCGCGCACTTTTTCATGAAGGTGATCCACCATGATGGGTTCGGCGCGAAAGCTGTCTCTGCGGTGCACCAGATAGACCTTGCTGGCGATGTTGCTGAGATACAGCGCTTCTTCCACTGCGGTGTTGCCGCCGCCAATCACGCAGACGGGTTTGCCGCGATAGAAAAAGCCGTCGCAAGTGGCGCAGGCGCTCACGCCGCGCCCCATGTAGGCCTCTTCAGAAGGCAGGCCCAGGTATTTGGCCGTGGCGCCGGTGGCAATGATGAGGGCGTCGCACGTGTAAACCGCGTTGTCGCCCGTCAGGGTGAAAGGCCGGGCAGACAAATCGGCCGTGTGGATGTGGTCCATCACCAGTTCGGTGCGAAAGCGCTCGGCATGCGCTTGCAGGCGCTGCATCAAATCAGGCCCCTGTACGCCGGCCACATCAGCGGGCCAGTTGTCCACTTCAGTGGTGTTCATGAGCTGCCCGCCCTGGGCCATGCCGGTAATGAGCACGGGCTGAAGATTGGCGCGGGCGGCATAGATGGCGGCGGTATAGCCGGCAGGGCCGGAGCCAAGAATGAGAAGGCGGATGTGTCGGGTTTTCATGGAGATGGCGGCAGGTGGTTTCACGCACCGGAGTGCAAAAAGGATGTGCAAAAATAGTAGCAAAAACCCGTCAATCGAAACATTTGCGGGAATAGGCGGATTTTAAGAACCCGTTCGAAATCCGGTCGCAAGAGGCAAGTGCGGTTCGGAATGGGCTGCAAGGCGCAGGCGGGCGTGACATCCCGGCGAGGATTTGCGAAGCCCAAGAGCGCCCGAGGCCCCGCGCTTTTCGCGCCCACGGACAGACTTTGAACAGGTTCCAAAAGGTTGCCTGGCCGCCATTCGCCAGCCCGCCAGAGGGGTTCATCAAAAAAATCAAGGAATTGAAGTCATGTCCATGCTCTCCAATCTGGATTTGGTTCGCCGGGTCCCTTTGTTTTCGACATTGTCAGACGAGCAGGCCGCGCAAGTGGCAGAGGCGGTGGTCAAGCGCCGTTTCAAACGCGGGCAAACCATCGTCGAACAGGGGCAAAGAACGGACACGCTGTTCATTTTGCTGAATGGCCGCGCCCGCGTGATCATGACCCGTGGCAATCGCGAGGTCATTCTGGCCTCCCTGCATCCGGGCGACCACATTGGCGAAATGAGCATGATCGACAACGCCCCGCACTCGGCCACCGTGCGGGCTGACATACAGACCGACACGCTCACGCTCAGCCGCGACGCATTCATGCAGTGCCTGCCCGATGGCTCATCTATCGCCTACGCCATCATGTACGGGCTGGTGCAGCGGCTGCGGCAGGCAGACCGCCAGATCGGATCGCTGGCGCTGATGGACGTATATGGCCGCGTGGCCCATGCCTTGCTGGACTTCGCCGTGGACCAGGGGCACGGCGAGCTGGTCGTGCAGGAAAAGATATCGCGCCAGGACCTGGCCCGCATGGTGGGCGCCTCGCGCGAGATGGTCAGCCGCGTGATCCGGGGCCTGGAAGAAAGCAACTTCATCCGGCAGCAAAAAGACGGCACCATCCTCATCGTCTCGCGCGACAGGCTCTGAAAGGCCGTCTCAAAAGGGGCAGCTCGGATATGGCGCAGACAAAAGAATCAAAGGGCACAAGCGCCACATAGCTGTAAACATGATGGGGCTGCTGCTGGCCATGATGGTGCACTCGGCTGGCATTCAGGACCGTGCAGGTGCCAAGGCGTCACTGGTGAGGCTGCTCTTGCGCTTTGCGTGTCTCAAGACCCCCCTTTTGTGGATGGCAGCTACACGGGCACTAGGGCCTGTTGAGAATCCCCTCTTATGCAGCAATCCCGCCATGGAAAGAAGAGTATTGAGCGACAAGCAGTGGGCACTGATGGCCCCGCACTGCCTGGGCAAGCCTGGCGATGCGGGGCGGAGAGGCACGGACAAGCGTTTGTTTGTAGAGGCCGTGCTGTGGATCGTGCGCACAGGCAGCCCCTGGCGCGATTTGCCTGAAGAATTCGGCAAATG